>NZ_JAABLS010000009.1:0-28273 GCF_009915195.1 Proteus sp. G2674 | reverse complement strand
TGTCTAAAGAAAAATTTGAACGTTCAAAACCGCACGTTAACGTTGGTACTATCGGCCACGTTGACCACGGTAAAACAACTCTGACTGCTGCAATCACTACAGTTTTAGCTAAAACTTACGGTGGTGCTGCTCGTGCATTCGACCAAATCGATAATGCGCCAGAAGAAAAAGCGCGTGGTATCACCATCTCTACTTCACACGTAGAATACGATACTCCAACTCGCCACTACGCACACGTAGACTGCCCAGGTCACGCCGACTATGTTAAAAACATGATCACTGGTGCTGCGCAAATGGACGGAGCTATTCTGGTAGTAGCAGCAACTGATGGTCCAATGCCACAAACTCGTGAGCACATCCTGTTAGGTCGTCAGGTTGGTGTTCCTTACATCATCGTATTCCTGAACAAATGTGACATGGTAGATGATGAAGAGCTGTTAGAATTAGTTGAAATGGAAGTTCGTGAACTTCTGTCTCAATACGATTTCCCAGGTGATGACACTCCAGTAATCCGTGGTTCAGCGCTGAAAGCACTGGAAGGCGAAGCAGAGTGGGAAGCAAAAATTGTTGAATTAGCAGAAGCACTGGATTCTTATATCCCAGAGCCAGAGCGTGCAATTGACAAACCATTCCTGTTACCAATCGAAGATGTATTCTCAATCTCAGGCCGTGGTACAGTAGTTACTGGTCGTGTAGAGCGTGGTATCATCAAAGTAGGTGATGAAGTTGAGATTGTTGGTATCAAAGAAACCGCAAAAACAACTTGTACTGGCGTTGAAATGTTCCGTAAATTACTTGACGAAGGTCGTGCAGGTGAGAACGTAGGTGTTCTACTGCGTGGTACAAAACGTGAAGAAATCGAACGTGGACAAGTACTGGCGAAACCAGGCTCAATCAACCCACACAACAAATTTGAATCAGAAGTTTATATTCTGAGCAAAGATGAAGGTGGTCGTCACACTCCATTCTTCAAAGGCTACCGTCCACAGTTCTACTTCCGTACAACTGACGTAACTGGTACTATCGAATTACCAGAAGGCGTAGAAATGGTAATGCCAGGCGACAACGTGAACATGATCGTTGAACTGATCCACCCAATCGCAATGGACGAAGGTTTACGCTTCGCAATCCGTGAAGGTGGCCGTACAGTAGGTGCGGGTGTTGTTGCTAAAGTATTAGGTTAATTCCTAGCTTTATTATTTTTGAAAAGGGCATCTGATGATGCCCTTTTTTAGTTTATACCACTATTAACAGTAACTAGCTTATTGCCATTATTCATTTTTTATTATCATCAGCACACTTAGATAGATCTGTACGATAAATAGAAATTGAAATAACAATGATTATCATTTACTATCTTGATAGGTAGTTAATGAGGTCGTTATTATGTATGTCTGTCTGTGTCATGGTGTGAGTGATAAAAAAATTATCTCTACTGTTCATAAACATCAAATTCGAACAATCAATCAATTGCGTCAAATCCTACCTGTAGGCAGTTGTTGTGGTAAATGTATACGTCAAGCTCGTCAACTTATAGATGATGAACAACACCTCCTTTATCCTCAAATTTCTGAAGTTGCATAACAGTTTTTAATATTCCTTTCTCTCTACTTTGTATAAAAGGTCTACACTAAAAAGACTGGAAGCAAAGGAGCATAAAAATGAAAGGTGATAAAAAAATGATAGCCCACCTTAATAAATTATTAGGTGGTGAACTTGTTGCAATTAATCAGTATTTCTTGCATGCCCGTATGTTTAAAAATTGGGGATTTACTCGCCTTAATGCGATGGAATACCATGAGTCTATTGATGAAATGAAACATGCTGATAAATATATTGAGCGTATTTTATTTTTAGAAGGTATCCCTAACTTACAAGATTTAGGAAAACTCAATATCGGTGAAGATGTTGAAGAGATGTTGCGTTCAGATCTTGAACTCGAATTAGGGGGAGCAAAAGATTTACGTGAAGCTATCGCTTATGCTGATTCAATTCATGATTATGTGAGCAGAGATCTGATGCTAGAAATCTTAACGGATGAAGAAGGGCATATCGATTGGATTGAAACCCAACTGGAGCTTATTGAACGTATCGGACTACAAAACTATCTTCAAGCGCAAATGATTGAAGAGTGATCTCATCTTTTAGCAAAAAAGAAGTACTAATCTTTCTTTATTGCTATCTATCGAATTTATAAAAGCAAAGGTAACGCTATTGTTGCCTTTGTTTTTTATTTTTTTAAGTTCAATTTGCTGTGGCTAGATAATTTTTATCGCTGTTTTTTTATTCTTGGCTTGATTTCATCTCTCAGGTAAGTATAATGCGCAGGCTCACTGATTTAGTGGGGCTGATTTATCAGCTAATGCAGATTTTTTTATTGCATTAATATAATACTCCCGATTGGGGAGTTATATGCAGAACGATTACACTCTCTCATCAATCGAAATGGGTACGAGTAGTAATCATTTACGTTTATAAAAAATAGTTGGAGCTCTGGTCTCATGCAGAACCAAAGAATCCGTATCCGCCTGAAAGCTTTTGATCATCGTCTGATTGATCAATCAACTGCGGAAATCGTAGAGACTGCTAAGCGCACAGGTGCGCAAGTTCGTGGTCCAATCCCACTGCCGACTCGCAAAGAGCGTTTCACAGTGTTGATTTCTCCGCACGTTAATAAAGATGCGCGTGATCAGTATGAAATTCGCACTCACAAACGTCTGGTTGACATCGTTGAGCCAACCGAGAAAACCGTTGATGCTCTGATGCGTCTGGATCTGGCTGCCGGCGTAGACGTGCAGATCAGCCTAGGTTAATCAGGTCATCAAGCGATTGAGAGGTTGAAACAATGATTGGTTTAGTCGGTAAAAAAGTAGGAATGACTCGTATCTTCACTGAAGATGGCGTTTCAATCCCTGTAACCGTTATCGAAATTGAAAACAACCGTGTTACTCAGGTCAAAGATCTAGAGAAAGACGGTTATCGTGCAATTCAGGTGACTACAGGTAGCAAAAAAGCGAACCGTGTACTGAAACCTGAAGCAGGTCATTTTGCTAAAGCTGGCGTTGAAGCTGGCCGCTTACTGCGTGAATTCCGTCTGAACGAAGGCGAAGAATACACTGTAGGTCAAAGCATTAGTGTAGAAATTTTCGCTGACGTTAAAAAAGTCGACGTTACTGGAACATCTAAAGGTAAAGGTTTTGCTGGTACTGTAAAGCGCTGGAACTTCCGTACTCAAGATGCTACCCACGGTAACTCCTTGTCTCACCGCGTTCCGGGTTCTATCGGTCAGAACCAGACTCCGGGTCGTGTATTTAAAGGCAAGAAAATGGCAGGTCAACTGGGTAACGAACAAGTTACCGTTCAGAGCCTGGAAGTAGTACGTGTTGACGCTGAGCGCAACCTGCTGCTGGTCAAAGGTGCTGTCCCAGGTGCAACTGGCAGTGACCTGATCGTTAAACCAGCTGTCAAGGCGTAACGTCGAGGAGATAGGAATGGAATTGGTAATGAAAGACGCGCAAGGCGCGCTGACTGTTTCCGAAACTACCTTCGGGCGTGACTTTAACGAAGCGCTTGTGCATCAAGTAGTCGTTGCATACGCTGCTGGTGCTCGTCAAGGTACTCGTGCTCAGAAAACTCGTGCTGAAGTTTCTGGTTCAGGCAAAAAGCCATGGCGCCAGAAAGGTACAGGTCGTGCACGTTCAGGTTCAATCAAGAGCCCAATTTGGCGCTCTGGTGGTGTTAGCTTCGCAGCTAAACCACAGGACCACAGTCAAAAAGTAAACAAAAAGATGTACCGCGGTGCTCTGAAGAGCATTCTGTCAGAACTGGTACGTCAAGATCGTCTGATCGTCGTAGAGAAGTTCTCTGTTGAAGCGCCTAAAACTAAGCTTTTAGCACAGAAACTGAAAGATATGGCTCTGGAAGATGTACTGATTGTCACAGCAGAAGTTGATGAGAATCTGTACTTAGCAGCACGTAACTTATACAAAGTAGACGTTCGTGATGCAGCAACAATCGATCCAGTTAGCTTAATCGCCTTCGACAAAGTCGTCATGACTGCTGACGCTGTGAAGCAAGTTGAGGAGATGCTGGCATGATCCGTGAAGAACGTCTGCTGAAAGTACTGCGCGCGCCGCATGTATCTGAAAAAGCTTCTATCGCGATGGAAAAATCAAACACCATCGTTCTCAAAGTTGCTAAAGACGCGACCAAAGCAGAGATTAAAGCAGCTGTACAAAAACTGTTTGAAGTCGAAGTTGAAAGTGTTAACACTCTGCTGATGAAAGGCAAAGTGAAACGTCACGGTCAGCGTATTGGTCGTCGTAGCGACTGGAAAAAAGCTTACGTCACCCTGAAGGAAGGCCAGAATCTGGACTTCGTCGGCGGCGCTGAGTAAGTCGGAGGAGTAAAGAACAATGGCAATTGTTAAATGTAAACCTACGTCTCCGGGCCGTCGCCACGTAGTTAAAGTGGTAAACCCAGAGCTGCATAAAGGGAAACCTTATGCGCCATTGCTGGAAAAGAACAGCAAATCCGGTGGTCGTAACAACAATGGTCGTATCACTACCCGTCATATCGGTGGTGGTCACAAACAGGCTTACCGTATTGTTGACTTTAAACGCAACAAAGATGGTATCCCTGCGACAGTAGAACGTCTGGAATATGATCCAAACCGTTCAGCTAACATCGCTTTAGTGCTGTATGCTGATGGTGAACGCCGCTACATCCTGGCTCCAAAAGGCCTGAAAGCGGGTGATAAAGTTCAATCTGGCGTTGATGCTGCTATCAAAACGGGTAACACCTTACCAATGCGTAATATCCCGGTTGGTTCTACCGTTCATAACGTAGAAATGAAACCAGGTAAAGGTGGTCAGTTAGCTCGTTCAGCTGGTACTTACGTTCAAATCGTTGCGCGTGATGGTGCTTATGTCACTATTCGTCTGCGTTCTGGTGAAATGCGTAAGATCCCTTCTGATTGCCGTGCAACTATCGGTGAAGTAGGTAACTCTGAGCACATGTTACGCGTTCTGGGTAAAGCTGGTGCAAGTCGCTGGCGTGGTATTCGTCCTACCGTTCGCGGTACTGCGATGAACCCAGTAGACCACCCACACGGTGGTGGTGAAGGTCGTAACTTTGGTAAACACCCAGTAACACCTTGGGGCGTTCAAACCAAAGGTAAGAAGACTCGTAAAAACAAACGCACTGAACACTTTATCGTTCATCGTCGTACTAAGAAATAATTAGAGGATAAGCCATGCCACGTTCTCTCAAGAAAGGTCCATTTATTGACCTGCACTTGCTGAAGAAGGTAGAGAAAGCGGTGGAAAGCGGTGACAAAAAGCCTGTTAAGACTTGGTCCCGTCGTTCAACGATCTTTCCTAACATGATCGGTTTGACCATCGCTGTCCATAATGGTCGTCAGCATGTTCCAGTTTACGTTTCCGACGAAATGGTTGGTCACAAACTGGGTGAATTCGCGCCGACCCGTACTTATCGCGGTCATGCAGCCGATAAAAAGGCTAAGAAGAAATAAGGTAGGAGGAAGAGATGGAAACTATCGCTATACATCGCCACGCTCGTTCTTCTGCTCAGAAGGTTCGCCTGGTGGCAGACCTGATTCGCGGTAAGAAAGTGTCGCAAGCTCTGGAAACTCTGACCTATACCAACAAGAAAGCTGCTGGTTTAGTGAAGAAAGTACTCGAGTCTGCTATTGCTAATGCAGAACACAACGATGGCGCTGACATTGATGATCTGAAAGTAGCTAAGATCTTTGTTGACGAAGGTCCTTCTATGAAGCGCATTATGCCTCGTGCAAAAGGCCGTGCAGATCGTATTCTGAAGCGCACCAGCCACATCACTGTGGTTGTGTCCGATCGCTGAGACTCTGGAGACTAGCAATGGGTCAAAAAGTACATCCTAATGGTATCCGCCTTGGCATTGTCAAGCCTTGGAATTCCACATGGTATGCGGGTACCAATGAATTCGCTGACAACCTAGACAGCGATTTTAAAGTGCGCCAGTACTTAACTAAAGAACTGGCAAAAGCATCTGTATCTCGTATCGTTATCGAACGTCCTGCGAAAAGCATCCGTGTGACTATTCACACTGCTCGCCCAGGTATCGTTATCGGTAAAAAAGGTGAAGATGTAGAAAAACTGCGTAAAAACGTAGCGGATATCGCTGGCGTTCCTGCGCAAATTAATATCGCCGAAGTACGTAAACCTGAACTGGACGCAAAATTAGTTGCTGACAGCATCACTTCACAGCTGGAACGTCGTGTTATGTTCCGTCGTGCTATGAAGCGTGCGGTACAGAACGCAATGCGTTTAGGCGCTAAAGGTATTAAAGTGGAAGTAAGTGGTCGTTTAGGCGGCGCTGAAATCGCTCGTACTGAATGGTATCGTGAAGGTCGTGTACCTCTGCACACTCTGCGTGCAGATATCGACTACAATACCTCAGAAGCACATACTACTTATGGTGTGCTCGGCGTTAAGGTATGGATCTTCAAAGGTGAGATCCTGGGTGGTATGGCTGCGGTTGAACAGGCGGAAAAACCAGCCGCTCAACCTAAAAAGCAGCAGCGTAAAGGCCGCAAGTAAGGAGAGTCGCTGATGTTACAACCTAAGCGTACAAAATTCCGTAAAGTGCATAAAGGCCGCAACCGTGGCTTAGCTATAGGTACGGATGTAAGCTTCGGGACTTACGGTCTTAAAGCTGTGGGCCGTGGTCGTCTGACTGCACGTCAGATCGAAGCGGCACGTCGTGCAATGACCCGTGCAGTTAAGCGTCAGGGTAAAATCTGGATCCGTGTGTTCCCAGACAAACCAATCACTGAAAAGCCGCTCGAAGTCCGTATGGGTAAAGGTAAAGGTAACGTAGAGTATTGGGTTGCCTTGATCCAGCCAGGTAAAGTCCTATATGAAATGGATGGTGTGCCTGAAGAAGTGGCCCGTGAAGCATTTCAGCTAGCGGCAGCAAAACTGCCTATCAAAACCACCTTTGTAACTAAGACGGTGATGTAATGAAAGCAAAAGAGCTGCGCGAAAAGAGCGTTGAAGAGCTGAACACTGAATTGCTGAACTTACTGCGTGAGCAGTTCAATCTGCGTATGCAGGCAGCAAGTGGTCAGTTACAACAGTCTCATCTGTTGAAACAAGTGCGTCGTAATATCGCACGCGTTAAGACTTTACTGACTGAGAAGGCGGGTGCGTAATGACCGATAAAATCCGTACTCTGCAAGGTCGTGTGGTAAGTGACAAAATGGAAAAATCTGTTGTTGTTGCTATCGATCGTATGGTGAAACATCCATTATATGGTAAATTCATCCGTCGTACGACTAAACTGCATGTACATGACGAGAACAACGAATGTGGCATGGGTGACGTAGTAGAAATTCGTCAAACACGTCCTATCTCTAAGACTAAGTCTTGGGCGTTAGTTCGCGTTGTAGAAAAAGCTGTTCTGTAATAAAATAGCCTTTTCGTACGAAATAAACGGCTCAAAACTGAACGAGCCGTTTATTTTTTCTGTCCATATCGAGAATGTGGTGTTATAATGCCGCTCCCTCGTATTATGGGATATTGAACGGCCTCTTCTAATGTGGAAGTGGCTCAGTAGTAGTTGACATTTAGCGGAGCACTAAAATGATCCAAGAACAGACTATGCTGAACGTGGCCGACAACTCCGGTGCACGTCGCGTAATGTGTATCAAGGTTCTAGGTGGCTCGCACCGTCGCTACGCAGATGTAGGTGACATCATCAAAATTACCATTAAAGAAGCAATTCCACGTGGTAAAGTTAAGAAAGGTGATGTACTGAAAGCGGTAGTGGTGCGCACCAAGAAGGGTGTTCGTCGCCCTGACGGTTCTGTCATTCGCTTCGATAGCAACGCTTGTGTATTGTTAAACAACAACAGCGAGCAAGTTATTGGTACGCGTATTTTTGGGCCGGTTACTCGTGAACTTCGTAACGAGAAGTTTATGAAAATAATCTCTCTGGCACCTGAAGTACTCTAAGGAGCAGGCAATGGCAGCGAAAATCCGTCGTGAAGACGAAGTTATCGTGCTAACTGGTAAAGATAAAGGTAAGCGCGGTAAAGTAAAACAGGTTCTTTCTTCTGGTAAAGTTATCGTTGAAGGTATCAATCTGGTTAAAAAACATCAGAAGCCAGTACCGGCTCTGAACCAACCAGGTGGCATCGTTGAAAAAGAAGCTGCAATTCAAGTTTCTAACGTTGCAATCTTCAATGCGGCAACCGGCAAGGCTGACCGTGTAGGTTTTAGATTCGAAGACGGCAAAAAAGTTCGTTTCTTCAAATCTAATAAAGAAACTATCAAGTAATTTGGAGTATACGATGGCGAAACTGCATGATTACTACAAAGACGAGGTAGTCCAAAAACTGATGTCTCAGTTTGGTTACCATTCTGTCATGCAAGTCCCTCGGGTCGAGAAGATCACCCTGAACATGGGTGTTGGTGAAGCAATTGCTGATAAAAAACTGCTGGATAATGCAGCAGCTGATTTAGCAGCAATCTCAGGTCAAAAACCTCTGATCACCAAAGCACGCAAATCTGTTGCAGGCTTCAAAATCCGCCAGGGCTATCCGATCGGCTGTAAAGTGACCCTGCGTGGCGAACGCATGTGGGAGTTCTTTGAACGTCTGATCTCTATTGCTGTACCACGTATCCGTGACTTCCGTGGTTTGTCCGCTAAATCATTCGATGGACGTGGTAACTACAGCATGGGCGTGCGTGAACAAATCATCTTCCCTGAAATCGATTACGATAAAGTGGATCGTGTTCGTGGTTTGGATATTACCATTACTACGACTGCGAAATCTGATGATGAAGGTCGCGCATTGTTAGCAGCGTTTAACTTCCCGTTCCGCAAGTAAGGCAGGGCATTCATGGCTAAGAAATCTATGAAAGCACGTGATGTAAAACGTGCGAATTTAGCTGAGAAATTCTTCGCAAAACGCGCAGAACTGAAAGCTATCGTTTCAGATGTAAACGTATCTGATGAAGATCGTTGGAATGCTGTTCTGAAACTGCAAACACTGCCACGTGATTCAAGTCCTTCACGTCAGCGTAACCGCTGCCGTCAAACTGGACGTCCGCACGGTTTCCTGCGGAAATTTGGCCTAAGCCGTATTAAAGTCCGTGAAGCCGCTATGCGCGGTGAAATCCCGGGCCTTAGAAAGGCTAGCTGGTAATCACCCTAATTGAATCACGGGAGTAAAGACAGATGAGCATGCAAGATCCCATCGCGGATATGCTGACCCGTATCCGTAACGGTCAGGCCGCGAATAAAGTTGCGGTCACAATGCCTTCCTCCAAGCTGAAAGTGGCGATTGCCAACGTGCTTAAGGAAGAAGGTTATATCGAAGATTTTAAAATTGAAGGCGACACTAAGCCAGAACTGGAAATCACTTTAAAATATTTCCAAGGTAAGGCTGTAGTAGAAAGCATTCAGCGCGTAAGCCGTCCAAGTCTGCGCATCTATAAAAGAAAAGATGAGCTGCCACAAGTTATGGCAGGACTGGGCATCGCTGTTGTTTCTACCTCAAAAGGTGTTATGACTGATCGTGCAGCTCGCCAAGCAGGTCTTGGTGGCGAGATTATCTGCTACGTAGCTTAATTCGGGAGGAAAGAATGTCTCGTGTGGCAAAAGCACCCGTCGTCATTCCTGCCGGCGTAGAGGTTAAACTCAACGGTCAGGTAATTACGATTAAGGGTAAAAACGGCGAGCTTACTCGTACTATCCATAATGCAGTTGAAATTCAACATGCTGACAACCAACTAACTTTCGCACCACGCGATGGTTATGCTGATGCATGGGCACAAGCGGGTACTACTCGTTCACTGCTAAATGCAATGGTTGTAGGTGTTACCGAAGGCTTCACTAAGAAACTGCAACTGGTAGGTGTAGGTTATCGTGCGTCTGTTAAGGGCAACACAGTTAACTTATCAGTAGGTTATTCACATCCAGTGGAACACCAACTGCCAGCAGGCATCACTGCTGAATGTCCAACACAAACTGAAATCCTACTGAAAGGTGCGGATAAGCAAGTGATTGGTCAAGTAGCAGCTGAACTGCGTGCTTACCGTCGCCCTGAACCTTATAAAGGTAAAGGTATTCGTTACGCCGACGAAGTTGTGCGTATCAAAGAGGCTAAGAAGAAGTAAGGTAACACTATGGATAAGAAAGCAGCTCGTATCCGTCGTGCGACCCGCGCACGCCGTAAGCTCCAGGAACTGGGTGCGACTCGCCTGGTGGTACATCGTACCCCTCGCCATATTTATGCGCAGGTTATTGCACCAAACGGTTCTGAAACTTTGGTGGCCGCTTCTACTACAGAAAAAGCTATCATTGAGCAACTGAAAAACACTGGAAACAAAGAAGCAGCAGCAGTAGTTGGTAAAATTGTTGCTGAACGCGCTCTGGAAAAAGGTATCAAATCAGTATCATTTGACCGTTCCGGTTTCCAATATCATGGTCGAGTCCAGGCACTGGCAGATGCTGCCCGTGAAGCTGGCCTTCAGTTCTAAGGTAGGAGTGTAAGATGGCTCACATCGAGAAACAAGCTGGCGAACTGCAGGAAAAGCTGATCGCGGTAAACCGCGTATCGAAAACCGTTAAAGGTGGTCGTATCTTTAGCTTCACCGCTCTTACAGTAGTTGGTGATGGTAATGGCCGCGTTGGTTTTGGATATGGCAAAGCTCGCGAAGTTCCGGCAGCAATCCAGAAAGCGATGGAAAAAGCCCGTCGCAATATGAAAACCGTCGCTTTAAACAACGGTACTCTGTTCCACCCTATTAAAGGTACTCATACAGGTTCTCGCGTATTTATGCAGCCTGCTCATGAAGGTACTGGTATCATCGCAGGTGGTGCAATGCGTGCAGTTCTAGAAGTGGCTGGCGTTCGTAACGTACTGGCTAAAACCTATGGTTCCACGAATCCGATTAACGTCGTTCGTGCAACACTGGACGCTTTAGATAGCATGAAGTCTCCAGAAATGGTCGCAGCTAAGCGTGGTAAATCCGTTGAAGAAATTCTGGGGTAATGACCATGGCTAAGACTATTAAAATTACTCAAACACGCAGTTTAATCGGCCGTCTGCCTAAACATAAGGCAACTATGGCTGGTTTAGGTCTGCGTCGCATCGGTCACACTGTAGAACGCGAAGATACACCAGCAGTTCGCGGTATGATCAACTTGGTTTCCTATATGGTTAAAGTTGAGGAGTAAGAGATGCGTTTAAATACTCTGTCTCCGGCTGAAGGTGCCAAGCATGCGCCTAAACGTGTAGGTCGTGGTATCGGTTCTGGCCTAGGTAAAACTGGCGGCCGTGGTCACAAAGGTCAGAAATCTCGTTCTGGCGGTGGCGTACGTCGTGGTTTTGAAGGTGGTCAGATGCCTTTATACCGTCGTTTACCAAAATTTGGTTTTACTTCACGTAAATCATTCGTGACTGCGGAAATCCGTCTGTCTGATTTGGCTTATGTTGAAGGCGATGTAATCGATCTGAATGCACTGAAAGCCGCAAACGTTGTTGGCCCACAGATTGAATTTGCAAAATTAATTCTGTCTGGCGAGGTTAACCGTGCAGTGACTATTCGTGGTCTGCGTGTTACCAAAGGTGCCCGTGCAGCAATCGAATCAGCTGGCGGTAAAATTGAGGAATAAGTGACAGATGGCTAAACAACCAGGGTTAGATTTTCAGAGTGCTAAAGGTGGTATAGGTGAACTAAAACGCAGATTACTGTTTGTTCTTGGTGCACTAATTGTCTTTAGGATTGGCTCTTTTATTCCTATCCCTGGTATTGATGCCACTGTGCTTGCCAAATTGCTCGATCAGCAAAAAGGCACCATCATTGAAATGTTTAACATGTTCTCTGGTGGTGCTCTTAGCCGTGCTTCTATCTTTGCGCTGGGTATCATGCCTTATATTTCGGCATCGATTATTATCCAACTATTATCAGTGGTTAACCCTCGGTTAGCGGAGATTAAGAAGGAAGGGGAGGCCGGTCGTCGTAAGATCAGCCAATATACCCGTTATGGTACTTTGGTGCTGGCGATATTCCAATCTATTGGTATCGCAACAGGCTTACCGAATATGCCAGGAATGCAAGGTCTGGTTATTAATCCAGGCTTACCATTCTATATTACGGCTGTTGTGAGCTTAGTCACAGGGACAATGTTCCTGATGTGGTTAGGTGAGCAAATCACTGAACGTGGTATTGGTAACGGTATCTCAATCATTATCTTTGCAGGTATCGTTGCAGGTCTTCCACCTGCCATTGGTCAAACCATCGAGCAGGCGCGGCAAGGCGAACTGCACTTCCTCCTGTTATTGTTGGTTGCAGTATTGGTGTTCGCGGTAACTTTCTTTGTTGTTTTTGTAGAAAGAGGACAACGTCGTATCGTTGTTAACTATGCAAAACGTCAACAAGGGCGTAGAATATACGCGGCACAAAGTACACATCTACCACTTAAGGTAAATATGGCGGGTGTAATACCGGCAATTTTTGCTTCAAGTATTATTCTGTTTCCTGGTACAATAACCTCTTGGTTTGGCGATGGTACAGGATGGGGTTGGCTGACGACAATTTCTTTAAATTTACAGCCTGGTCAACCTATTTATGTGTTACTATACGCTGCTGCAATCATCTTCTTCTGTTTCTTCTATACGGCGTTGGTTTTCAACCCAAGAGAAACGGCAGATAACCTGAAGAAGTCCGGTGCATTTGTACCAGGAATTCGCCCGGGAGAGCAGACGGCTAAATATATAGATAAAGTGATGACACGTTTAACCTTAATCGGTGCCCTGTACATTACCTTTATCTGTCTCATCCCGGAGTTCATGCGTGACGCAATGAAAGTACCTTTCTATTTTGGTGGTACTTCCCTCTTAATCGTGGTTGTGGTCATCATGGATTTTATGGCTCAAGTGCAAACTCTCCTGATGTCAAGTCAGTATGAGTCTGCATTGAAAAAAGCAAACCTTAAAGGCTAATTACCGATAAGATGGGTTTGTTTTAGAAGTTACGGAGAGTAAAAATGAAAGTTCGTGCTTCCGTCAAGAAAATGTGCCGTAACTGCAAAATCGTTAGACGTCACGGCCACGTGCGTGTAATTTGCAGTGTTGACCCTAAGCATAAACAGCGTCAAGGCTAAATTATTGCATTTTTTTCTTGCAAAGTTCGGTTGAGCTGGCTAAATTAGCCAGCCCAATCATTTATAATCATACAGTATTGTTTGAGTATCCTGAAAACGGGCTTTTCAGAATAGTACTGTATAAAGTTAATTTAGGAGTGCATAGTGGCCCGTATAGCAGGCATTAACATTCCTGATCATAAACATACCGTAATCGCTTTAACATCGATTTACGGCATTGGTAAAACTCGTTCACAGGCTATCTGTGAAGCAACGGGTATTGCTGAAAATGTTAAGATCAGTGAGCTGTCTGAAGAGCAAATCGACAAGCTGCGTGACGAAGTTGCCAAATACGTTGTAGAAGGTGATCTACGTCGTGAAGTTACCCTGAGCATCAAACGTCTGATGGATCTTGGTACTTACCGTGGTTTACGTCATCGTCGTGGTCTACCAGTTCGCGGTCAGCGTACTAAGACTAACGCACGTACCCGTAAGGGTCCGCGTAAGCCGATCAAGAAATAATCGGGGTATTTGAACAATGGCAAAAGCACCTATTCGTGCACGTAAGCGTGTAAGAAAACAAGTCTCTGACGGTGTGGCTCATATCCATGCTTCTTTCAACAACACAATCGTTACTATTACAGACCGTCAAGGTAACGCGTTGGGTTGGGCTACTGCCGGTGGTTCCGGTTTCCGTGGTTCTCGTAAATCTACTCCGTTTGCGGCTCAGGTTGCAGCAGAACGTTGCGCTGAAGCTGTTAAAGAGTACGGAATTAAGAACTTGGAAGTTATGGTAAAAGGACCTGGTCCTGGTCGTGAGTCAACTATCCGTGCATTAAACGCGGCTGGTTTCCGCATCACTAATATTACTGATGTGACTCCGATTCCTCATAACGGTTGTCGTCCACCGAAAAAACGTCGCGTTTAATAACGGTTTCGTTTTTAGGATAGTTGGAGAAAGAAAATGGCAAGATATTTGGGTCCTAAGCTCAAGCTGAGCCGTCGCGAAGGTACAGATTTATTTCTGAAATCTGGCGTTCGGGCGATTGACACCAAGTGTAAACTGGAACAAGCACCAGGTCAGCACGGCGCACGTAAACCGCGTCTGTCTGATTACGGTGTTCAGTTACGTGAAAAACAAAAAGTACGTCGTATTTACGGTGTTCTAGAGCGTCAATTCCGTAACTACTACAAAGAAGCAACACGTCTGAAAGGCAACACAGGTGAGAACTTACTTACTCTGTTAGAAGGTCGTCTGGATAACGTTGTTTATCGTATGGGCTTTGGCGCAACTCGCGCAGAAGCACGTCAGATGGTTAGCCACAAAGCAATCATGGTAAATGGTCGCGTGGTTAATATTGCTTCTTATCAGGTTTCCCCGAATGACGTAGTCAGCGTTCGTGAAAAATCGAAAAAACAGTCTCGTATTAAGGCTGCTTTAGAGCTGGCTGAACAGCGTGAAAAGCCAACATGGCTGGAAGTTGATGCTGCTAAGATGGAAGGTGTGTTCAAACGTATTCCTGAACGTACTGACTTGTCTGCGGACATTAACGAGCACCTGATCGTCGAGCTTTACTCCAAGTAAGGCTTAGCACCAAAGAGAGGACACAATGCAGGGTTCTGTGACAGAGTTTCTAAAACCGCGCCTGGTTGATATCGAGCAAGTGAGTTCGACGCACGCCAAGGTGACCCTTGAGCCATTAGAGCGAGGCTTCGGCCACACTCTAGGTAACGCACTGCGCCGTATTCTGCTTTCGTCTATGCCGGGTTGTGCGGTAACAGAGGTTGAGATTGATGGTGTACTGCATGAGTACAGCACCAAAGAAGGTGTTCAGGAAGATATCCTAGAAATACTGCTCAACCTTAAGGGGTTGGCGGTAAAAGTTCATGGTAAAGATGAAGTAATTCTTACTTTGAGCAAATCTGGCATTGGCCCTGTTATTGCAGCCGATATCATCCATGACGGTGATGTCGAAATCGTCAAGCCGCAGCACGTTATCTGCCACCTTACAGACGAAAACGCATCTATTAATATGCGTATCAAAGTTCAGCGTGGTCGTGGTTATGTGCCGGCTTCTGCCCGAATTCATTCGGAAGAAGATGAGCGCCCTATCGGTCGTTTACTAGTAGATGCGTGTTATAGCCCAGTTGAGCGAATCGCTTATACTGTGGAAGCAGCGCGTGTTGAACAACGTACCGACTTGGATAAGCTGGTAATCGAGATGGAGACTAACGGTACTATCGATCCAGAAGAATCGATTCGCCGTGCAGCGACTATCCTGGCTGAACAGCTTGAAGCTTTTGTTGACTTACGTGATGTTCGTCAGCCTGAAGTTAAAGAAGAGAAGCCAGAGTTCGATCCGATCCTGCTGCGCCCAGTTGACGATCTTGAATTGACTGTCCGCTCTGCTAACTGTCTGAAGGCAGAAGCAATCCACTACATCGGTGATCTGGTACAGCGTACTGAAGTTGAATTACTTAAGACGCCTAACCTTGGTAAGAAATCTCTTACTGAGATTAAAGACGTACTGGCGTCGCGTGGTTTATCTCTGGGCATGCGCCTTGAGAATTGGCCACCTGCAAGTATCGCTGATGAATAAGATCACAGGTTAAGGTTTTACTGAGAAGGATAAGGTCATGCGCCATCGTAAGAGTGGTCGTCAATTGAACCGCAACAGCAGCCATCGTCAGGCTATGTTTCGCAACATGGCAGGTTCTTTAGTTCGTCATGAAATCATCAAGACAACTTTGCCTAAAGCGAAAGAACTGCGTCGCGTCGTTGAGCCGCTGATTACTCTTGCCAAGACCGACAGCGTAGCTAATCGTCGTCTGGCATTCGCCCGTACTCGTGACAACGAAGTCGTGGCAAAACTGTTTACAGTATTAGGTCCGCGTTTTGCGAGCCGTGCAGGTGGTTACACTCGTATTCTGAAGTGTGGCTTCCGTGCAGGTGACAATGCTCCAATGGCTTACATTGAGCTTGTTGACCGTGCTGATTCTGAAACAGAAGCAGCTGCTGAATAATAAAATTATTATTTAGCGAAGCGAATAAAAAGACCGGATTTTTTAATCCGGTTTTTTTATTGCTATAGATTAGCAATAAATTTAAATCTATTGGTTCCTCCCTTTAATGACTCGCTACTTCTTTATTTATGTGGGTGCTATATATTTACTTTTGAATATGCTGCTATTGTGCGAAAGTAAGTATTAAGTATCGCACTATATTTCAATTCTATTTTTTTGGTTATTTGTTATGCTTACTTATCATTAGTTTGAGGAGTGATCAATGTATCGCATCGGCCAAATTGCAAAATTAGCGAATGTTACAACAGATACTATCCGTTTTTATGAAAAACAAGGATTGATGGAACATGATAGACGGACAGAAGGTGGCTATCGTCTGTATACAGAACAAGATTTGCAAAGATTACGCTTTATTCGTTATGCCAAAGAGTTAGGCTTTACTCTGGATGCTATTACTGAGTTACTTTCAATTAGAGTCGATCCTGCGCATCATACTTGTGTAGAATCAAAACATATTGTTGATGCTAGGCTAGCAGAAGTTGAGGCTCGTCTAAAAGAAATGGAAAAGATGCGTGATTCTTTAAAAATGTTAAGCAATGCTTGCTGTGGAACTGCTCATGAAAGTACATATTGTTCAATTCTAGAAATACTTGAATCTGGAGCGACAAAGCAATAATATCTGCACTGAAGATTGTTGTTCTATGCTTTATGTTCTTTAATAATTTAAGAGGTTTTTATGTCTAGCAAATATCAGCACCAAAAAGGTGTGATCAAAGATAATGCGTTAGCTGCACTTGTTCATGATCCTTTATTTAGACAACGGGTAGAAAAAAATAAGAAAGGCAAAGGTAGCTATATGAGAAAGGCAAAACATAATAAGAAAGGTAACTGGGAGGCCAGTGATAACAAATATTTTCAATTGTTATCACTGGCCTTTTAGTTTTTATTTTTGCTGATTTTTTAATAGATCACGGATTTCTGTTAATAAAGTTTCTTCTGCTGAAGGTGCAGGTGGTGCTTTAGGTTGTTCTTCTTCTTGTCTGCGCATCTTATTAATTAATTTAATCGCACAGAAAATAGCAAACGCGACAATGGCAAAATCAAAAACAGTTTGTATAAAGGCACCATAGTTTAAGATAACGGCAGGTATATCTCCATGAGCCTCTCTTAGTACTAAACTAAATTGTTTAAAATCGATCCCTCCAATGAGTAAGCCTAATGGAGGCATAATCACATCAGCTACTAAGGATGAAACAATTTTTCCGAATGCTGCACCAATGATGACACCGACTGCCATGTCAACAACATTGCCTTTCATTGCAAATTCACGAAACTCTTTGAAAAAAGCCATAACCACCCCTTATTAGTATGGATCTAGATATAAAAATATGTGTTTAGATAATAATAATAGATCAGTATCAGTAACAATCACTACTATTCTTATTTCTACACTAGAGTTATAAGAAAAATGGACTAGGTTGGAACAGTTTTTCTACTTCAGGAACATATTTTTTATCTGTAATAAACATGATCACATGGTCACCTTGTTCTATTGAGTGACTTGCATTGGCAATAATGACATCTTCATTGCGGACAATGGCGCCGATAATTGTGCCTGGCGGAAGTTTGATATCTTGAATACGTCTACCGACAACTTTTGAGGTATTTTCATCACCATGTGCAATGGCTTCAATAGCTTCAGCAACACCGCGACGTAATGAGGATACACTGACAATATCTGCTTTGCGAACATGACCTAATAGAGCTGAAATAGTGGCTTGTTGCGGAGAGATGGCAATATCAATGACTCCACCTTGGACTAAATCAACATAAGCACTGCGTTGAATAAGTACCATGGCTTTTTTTGCCCCCATGCGTTTTGCGAGCATTGCGGACATGATATTTGCTTCATCATCATTAGTGAGTGCAATAAAAACATCGATTTGCTCAATATGCTCTTCAGCGAGTAGCTCTTGATCAGATGCATCACCATAAAACACGATAGTATCATGGAGGAGCTCTGCTAACTCGGTAGCACGTTGTTGATTATGCTCAATCAGCTTAACGCTATAATCTTTTTCTAATCTTGCCGCTAATCCTGCTCCAACGTTTCCGCCACCAACAATCATAATGCGTTTATAAGGTTTTTCTAATCGTTGTAGCTCACTCATTACTGCGCGAATATGTTGTGACGCCACCACGAAAAAGACCTCATCACCCGCTTCAATAATGGTCGATCCTTGAGGGCGAATAGGTCTATCTTGGCGAAAGATAGCCGCAACACGGGTATCAATATGTGGCATATGATCACGTAGAGTGGATAGTGCATTACCCACAAGTGATCCACCATAGTAGGCTTTTACTGCCACGATACTGACTTGACCTTCAGCAAAGTTTACTACCTGTAGGGCACCGGGGTATTGAATTAGTTTATAGATATAATCTATAACGAGGTGTTCCGGGGAGATGAGGTAATCAATAGGAATTGCTTCTGGTAAAAAAAGTTTATCTGCTTCACGAACAAATTCAGAGGCTCGGATACGAGCAACTTTATTGGGAGTATTAAATAAAGTATAAGCGACTTGGCATGCTATCATATTTGTTTCGTCAGAATTTGTGACGGCAACTAGCATATCCGCATCTTCAGCCCCCGCTTCTCTTAAGACTCTCGGATGAGATCCATGACCATTTACAACTCTTAAATCAAATTTATCTTGAAGTTGACGTAAACGGGTAGCATCAGTATCGACAACAGTAATATCGTTATTCTCACCGACAAGATTTTCAGCGAGAGAGCCACCCACTTGACCTGCGCCTAAGATAATAATTTTCATCGTCAGTTCTCAGAATAGTCGATTAACAAATACAAGATCAATGTCTGTTCACATCGATCTTGTGTTGGAATAGTAGCTTCTTTTGGATCTGATATCATCTTTTACCACAAGATCATTTTTTATTGATCAGCGCATAAAAGAAGCCATCACCGCTATATTGCTCCGGTAAGCATTGATGCTGGTAGTCACATTGAGCATCTTGCATTGACGATAAGAAGGCTGCAATTTGTTGGCTATTTTCTTCAGGTAAAATAGAACAAGTAGCATAAACTAATGTGCCCCCTGATTTTAGGTATGGCCATATAGCATGTAATATTTCTTTTTGAATTTGCGCTAACTGAGCTATGTCTTCATTACGACGTAGCCATTTGATATCTGGATGGCGACGTATAACGCCAGTTGCTGAGCAAGGAGCATCAAGTAAGATCCTGTCAAATTGCATATTTGCACACCATTGCTCTGGATAACGTCCATCACCACTTTTGACTGTGGCATGTAGTTTTAAGCGGTTTAGATTTTCTTTAACTCTGGCTAAACGTTGCTCATCTATATCAATGGCGAGAACATGCGCTTTAGGGGCTATTTCTAAGATATGGGTTGTTTTTCCCCCAGGGGCTGCACATAAATCAAGAATTTGTTCGTTATTTTGTGGCGCTAGTAATTCTGCACAACGCTGAGCGCTGCGGTCTTGAACCGTGACCCAGCCCTCATTAAACCCTGGTAACAGGTGAACATTACAAGGTGTTTCTAAACGAATAGCATTGGGGTGGTGGTCATCGGAGAACGCGCTGATCCCTTCTTTTTCAAGCAGCGCTAAGTACTGTTCACGTGAATGATGTATTTGATTTACCCGTAACCACATTGGTGGCTTTTGGTTATTTCCTTCAATAATACTTTCCCATAGCTCAGGGTAGGCATTTTTTATTCGTGTGAGTAACCAAGAAGGGTGCAAATAGCGGCTATCATTATTTTGGAAACGTTCCATTAATACATCTTGTTGACGCTGAAATTGGCGTAATACACCGTTAATTAACCCTTTTAGTTGTGGTTTTTTCAGTGCGATCGCACCATTAACAGTTTCAGCGAGTGCTGCATGGGCAGGAACTCGAGTATAAAGGAGCTGATATAAACCGACCATAATGAGGTAATGTAAAATTCGTTGTTTACCTTTCAGTGGTTTATCCATTAGTTGTTGGATGATCCATTCTAGCTGGGGTAAGGTACGTAAGGTACCAAAGCAGAGCTCTTGCAAGAGCGCTTTGTCTTTATCTGAAATGTTTTTTTGTAATTCAGGGATCACCGAACTTAATGATAAGCCTTGATCTAAAACTTGAGCTATTGCCTTTGCTGCAATACTGCGTAAGTTGTATGACGTTTTCATAGTGAATTAGCGTTTATATATTGGCCGCCAGAGAAGAATAATATTGGCGTGAAAAAAGGACCCCCTGAAATATTGTTATTTCAAGGGGTAGTATCATTATTGAATGATTTTCCCAGGGGTAAACCAATCTCGTTTGGAATTTAGGAAATCGGCTGATGCCATAGGTTTTTTACCTGATGGTTGAAGCTTGGTGATATTTAAAATGCCTTCACCTGTTACGATATAAATGCCTGTTTTATCTGCTTTCAATAATGTACCTGGTATTTGATTGGTATTATCCGACGCGATAACTTGCGCTTCCCATACTTTCACCGGCTGATCATCGAGCATAAAAAAGCTCATAGGCCATGGATTAAACGCTCTAATACAACGTTCTATCTGTTGTGCAGATAACGACCAATTAATTTTTGCTTCTTCCTTTGATAGCTTTTCTGCGTAATTCGCTAGGCTATCATCTTGTTTCTCTGCTTTTAACTCACCGCTAATGATAAGATCTAATGTATTAATTAGTGCTTTAGGCCCCAGCTCTGCTAATTTAGCATAAAGAGAAGCACTCGTGTCTTGATGAGTAATTGGGCATGATGCTTTATAAAGCATATCGCCAGTATCTAAACCAACATCCATTTGCATAATGGTGACGCCAGTTTCTGTATCGCCCGCCCATAAGGCACGTTGGATAGGTGCAGCACCTCGCCATTTAGGTAGAAGAGAGCCATGGACGTTTAAGCAACCCAAACGAGGGATATCAAGTACTGCTTTGGGTAAAATCATACCATAAGCAACAACAATCATAACGTCAGGTTGTAGTGCTTTGATCCACTCATGATTCTCTTCTGGTTTTAACGATGTCGGTTGATAAACAGGAATGTTATTAGTTAATGCCAGTTCTTTCACTGGATTAATCGTCAGCTTCTTACCTCTTCCTGCGGGTTTATCTGGTGGCGTTAATACCCCAACAATATGATGTTGAGTTGATAACAGAGCAGCTAAATGTCGGGCTGCAAAGTCGGGTGTTCCCGCAAAGATAATACGTAATGAATCAGACACGTTTTTTTCCTGTTACAAGTAAATCTCTATTGTCCCGCTTTTGCTCTTCTCTTATCGAGCTTTTCAACTTTCTGGCGGATACGTTGGCGCTTTAATGGAGATAAATAATCCACAAATAATTTGCCAACTAAATGATCCATCTCATGTTGAATACAAATAGCGAGTAAGTCATCAGCTTCTAATTCAAAAGGTTGTCCGTTGTAATCAAGCGCTCTTACTTTTACGCGCTCTGCACGAGGCACAAATGCGCGTTGTTCAGGTATTGATAAACAACCTTCCTCTATTCCGGTATCACCTTCCTGATCAAGAAGTTCTGGATTAATGAGTACCAGTTTTTGATCTCGTGTTTCAGAGATATCAATGACGATGATGCGCTGGTGGATATCCACCTGTGTCGCAGCTAAACCGATACCTTCTTCCAAATACATTGTTTCAAACATATCATCGACAATTTTTTGAATTTCGGCATCAACTTTTTCGACTGGCTTTGCAATGGTGCGAAGGCGCTCGTCTGGATAATGTAATACGTGTAATACTGCCATAATTTATTTGGACTGTTTCTAAAATGTGAATGAGAATTAACGTCTATTCTAGACATTTATTGTCTGGATTGACAGTATTTGCTGAGTTTAGCACTCACCTTGTATGTTAAAAAATAACACTAGGATAATGCATGGATGCCAGAGAAATATGGATAAGACTTAATGTTGTTTCAAGATTGCCAGTAAATAAAGCGATTAAGGTGGTGGAATACTTACAATCATTGACGCAACTAAATCGTAAAGTGTTACTAGAATGTGGCCTATCAGAACAACAAAGTCACCAATTTATGAGGCTTCAGGCAAATTGTGTCAAAAGTACATTAAAGTGGCTAGATAAAAATGAATCATCACTCTTAACAATTTCTGATTCAGATTATCCTTTGCTATTAAAACAAATATCTTCTCCACCTCTTTTGCTTTTTGTTGCAGGTAATAAAGAGCATTTAAAAAGCACACAAATTGCATTAATTGGTAGTAGAGATGCTACACAGTATGGAACTAAGTGGGCGACTTATTTTGCACAACAGCTCGTGAAAAATAAATTCACAATTACAAGCGGATTGGCGCAAGGGATTGATGGTGTTGGACATCGTAGTGCTTTAAAACATCATGGCGTCACTATTGCTGTATTGGGGAGCGGTTTAGAACAAATTTACCCATCATTTCATCGTCGACTAGCAGAGCAAATCAAAGAGTCGGGTGTTCTTGTTTCAGAGCATCTCCCGATGGCACCACCTTTAGCTCGTCATTTCCCGCAAAGGAATAGAATTATTAGTGGATTGAGTTCAGCTCTCTTAATTGTAGAAGCTGGCATAAAAAGTGGATCTTTAATCACTGCCAATTATGCTCTACAACAAGGCAAAGAATTGTTTGTGTTACCCGGATTACTCGGTGACTCACACTTTGAAGGAAATCATCAGTTGCTAAAACAGGGGGCGAATTTAGCCTCTTCACCAGATGATATTATGGAATATTTAAATAGCTCTTGGCAGTGGTTAATCTTTAATCATAATGATGATTTACAAGACGAGCATATCGCAGAGGTTGGCTCAGCTGCCAATAAAAAAGAGTCCAGCAATATGCCATTAGAAATTGAAAAACTTACACCCACTCAGCAGCAATCAATAAATTTGATATTGCCTTTGTTAGGTTTTGATAAAGCTATCCCGATTGATATTATTGCGAATAAGAGCGGTTTATCCACATCAGATTTAGCTCCTCTTTTATTAGAGCTTGAGCTTATCGAAAAAGTCGCTATTGTGGCGGGTGGCTATATTCGATTGGAATAAGTGTTATGAGGTAAGACAATGGCAAAAATAATGCCGTTTACGCATCCATCTGAGCAAGAAAAATGTCCTGAATGTGGCAGTGATTTAATTATAAGAAATGGTGGCCATGGCCCTTTTCTAGGATGTTCTGCTTATCCTAATTGCCATTATATTAAGGCGTTGAAATCTCAAGGCGATGGACAGGTTATTAAAGTATTAGAAGGACAGCCTTGCCAATGTTGTGGCGCAGATTTAGTTTTACGACAAGGTAAGTTTGGCATGTTTATAGGCTGTAGCAATTATCCTGCTTGTGAGCATATAGAACAAATTGATAAACCTGATGAGACTGTGATTCATTGTCCTCAGTGCGAGAAGGGCAAATTATTACAGCGTAAGTCTCGGTTTGGTAAAATATTTTATGCTTGTAACCAATATCCTGAATGTCAATTTGTACTAAATAACAAACCGATTAATGGTGAGTGCGAATATTGTCATTATCCATTATTGATGGAAAAGAGGTCTTCTCAAGGAGTAAGATTAGTGTGCGCCAGCAAATTGTGTGGCAAGCAACAAACAAAAAGAGAAGAACATGAATAACGAAGTATCACCTGTAAATAATACAATTATAGAAGCACTGCAAAATAATCAAGTTATTGCCTATCCAACAGAAGCTGTGTTTGGTGTCGGTTGTGATCCTGATAGTGAAAGCGCGGTAATGGCATTACTTGAGTTAAAACAGAGAGCCATTGAGAAAGGGCTTATTTTAATTGCTGATAACTATGAACAATTAAAACCTTATATTGATGATAACGCATTGACTCAAGAACAGCGGGAGCGGATGTTTGCCTCTTGGCCAGGCCCAATCACTTGGGTTATTCCAGCTAAGTCAATAACGCCAAAATGGCTAACAGGGCGGTTTTCTTCCTTAGCTGTAAGGGTTACGGATCACCCTATTGTGAAAGCATTATGTGTGGCTTATGGCAAACCATTAGTATCAACCAGCGCAAATTTAAGCGGACTTCCTCCATGCCGTAGTGTTGAAGAAGTACAAGAGCAGTTTCGTAATCGAATTGCTATTGTAAATGGCGAGGTTGGTGGCAGAAAAAATCCTTCTGAAATTAGAGATGCACTAACAGGTGAGCTATATCGACAAGGATAATGATGCTATGGAAAAATATGTAGTGATGGGCAATCCCATTGAACATAGTCAATCTCCTTTTATTCATCAGCTTTTTTCGAAACAGTCAGGGATTGATTATGAATATGGGCGTTTACTGGTTCCATTAGGCGAATTTGATAAAGTAGCAACGCAATTTTTTTCTCAAGGTGGACGTGGAGCTAATGTTACCGTTCCTTTTAAGGAAGATGCTTTTCGCTTTGTGGATAAATTAACACAAAGAGCACAAGCCTGTGGTGCTGTTAATACTATTTTAAAATTAGATGACGGCACGTTATTAGGTGATAATACTGATGGTCAGGGCTTAATTCTTGATTTAGCTAGATTGGATTTTATTATCCCCGGAAAAATATTATCGGTTCTTGTTATTGGGGCTGGTGGTGCTACACGAGGGATATTATTACCATTATTAAATTATAATTGTGATATTACTTTGACTAATCGCACTGTTGAAAAAGCACAACAATTAGCACAAGAATTTAGCCAATTTGGTACAATTAGAGCTAGTGCTCCACAAAATGTTACAGATAAACATTATGATCTAATTATTAACGCCTCTTCATCTAGTATGACGGACGATATTCCACCTATACCTGATAGTGCTTATGGTTTTAAAACTGCTTGTTATGATTTGTATTATAAGGCAGGTATGACTTCTTTTTTATACCATGCATTAAAAAATGGTAGTACACGCTTATCTGATGGTCTAGGTATGCTGGTAGGGCAAGCCGCTTATGCCGTTGAGTTATGGTATGAGCGAGTACCTGATATTAATCCAACAATAAATATTTTAAGAGAAAATTTGAATAAATGAATCAATCCATTCAATTTCCTGATCGTGAGCAGTGGCTTGAAGATCAAAAATGCGTTCTTTTCCCTATCATGGTCAATGGAATGTTATTTGATTGCCAAATCACCGAACAAGAGCTAAAGGCACGCTTTGGTGATAATAGCAATGCTCTTTGTTTGTTTAAGCAGCATCGATGGGAAATTGAAGAAGAATTTGAAGAGTTGGCTAAGCTGTATGAAGTGTCAACTCTTCATCCATTTTACTGTTTATCAATGGCGGAATGAGCCGTTGATAAATAGTCGTTCTTCCACTTTACGTAATTATTAGCAGAGTAGATAAAGTGTTGTATTTCTGCGGGCGTGAGTGGGCGGATCTTTTTTACTGGGCTACCTAAATAAAGAAAACCACTTTCTAGTCGTTTACCAGGTGGTACTAGGCTTCCTGCGCCGATCAAGACATTATCTTCAATAATTGCACCATCAAGTAAGATTGATCCCATGCCGACTAATACTCGGTTTCCGATTGTACACCCATGTAACATTGCTTTGTGTCCAACAGTCACATCATCACCGATGATGAGAGGAAAACCATTAGGGGTATTTTCTGATGCATGTGTAACATGTAGCACTGAGCCATCTTGAATATTAGTCCTTGCTCCTACACTGACATAGTTAACATCACCGCGGATCACAACCATTGGCCAAATGCTGACATCTTCACTAAGGCGTACATCACCAATAACAGTGGCTGTCACGTCAATATAAACATCTTTAGCAATGGAAGGTGATAAGTGTAAGTAACTTCTAATAGTGGAATGGCTCATGATTGACCTCATACGAATATTGTGGCGGTACTTTGCTGTAATTGTAATATAGAAAAGTATAGCAGTGAGCAGGTATATCTGACGAGAGAATAATCCAGAGTATTATTTTTAACTGAAATAAATAGCAATGATAATAAAAGTAAGTGGATCGATGATGATCGATAGAAGATAACGAATAGACAAAACGGTTATTGCTAGTATAATTTTTGTGCTACTAGCGGGGTTTTAGTGTCAAAAATAGACGTGTAGCTTAAAAATAGAGCGAACAGAAAAAAAATTGAAATAAATACTTGCGCTAATCTGAGAAGCCCCTATAATGCGCACCCACTGACCGACGATGAGCTGACAACAGCAACGACGGAAAGGGAAGAGAAAAGAAAAAAGTTTGAAAAAACTCTTGACTCTTCAGAGGAATAGCGTAATATACGCCTCCTCGCAACAACGCAGAAGACCGGAAACGGCAGCGATAGTTGCACTGCTCTTTAACAAATTATCAGACAATCTGTGTGGGCACTCGCAGAGACGATATCTTCTAAAAAATTAGATGTATCAAGTCTTGAAGAGTGACTAACAAGTTAATTCATATAATGAATAAGCTAAGTTTTCGATTTCTTTGAGCATCAAACACTTTTAATTGAAGAGTTTGATCATGGCTCAGATTGAACGCTGGCGGCAGGCCTAACACATGCAAGTCGAGCGGTAACAGGAGAAAGCTTGCTTTCTTGCTGACGAGCGGCGGACGGGTGAGTAATGTATGGGGATCTGCCCGATAGAGGGGGATAACTACTGGAAACGGTGGCTAATACCGCATAATGTCTACGGACCAAAGCAGGGGCTCTTCGGACCTTGCACTATCGGATGAACCCATATGGGATTAGCTAGTAGGTGGGGTAAAGGCTCACCTAGGCGACGATCTCTAGCTGGTCTGAGAGGATGATCAGCCACACTGGGACTGAGACACGGCCCAGACTCCTACGGGAGGCAGCAGTGGGGAATATTGCACAATGGGCGCAAGCCTGATGCAGCCATGCCGCGTGTATGAAGAAGGCCTTAGGGTTGTAAAGTACTTTCAGCGGGGAGGAAGGTGATAAGGTTAATACCCTTGTCAATTGACGTTACCCGCAGAAGAAGCACCGGCTAACTCCGTGCCAGCAGCCGCGGTAATACGGAGGGTGCAAGCGTTAATCGGAATTACTGGGCGTAAAGCGCACGCAGGCGGTCAATTAAGTCAGATGTGAAAGCCCCGAGCTTAACTTGGGAATTGCATCTGAAACTGGTTGGCTAGAGTCTTGTAGAGGGGGGTAGAATTCCATGTGTAGCGGTGAAATGCGTAGAGATGTGGAGGAATACCGGTGGCGAAGGCGGCCCCCTGGACAAAGACTGACGCTCAGGTGCGAAAGCGTGGGGAGCAAACAGGATTAGATACCCTGGTAGTCCACGCTGTAAACGATGTCGATTTAGAGGTTGTGGTCTTGAACCGTGGCTTCTGGAGCTAACGCGTTAAATCGACCGCCTGGGGAGTACGGCCGCAAGGTTAAAACTCAAATGAATTGACGGGGGCCCGCACAAGCGGTGGAGCATGTGGTTTAATTCGATGCAACGCGAAGAACCTTACCTACTCTTGACATCCAGCGAATCCTTTAGAGATAGAGGAGTGCCTTCGGGAACGCTGAGACAGGTGCTGCATGGCTGTCGTCAGCTCGTGTTGTGAAATGTTGGGTTAAGTCCCGCAACGAGCGCAACCCTTATCCTTTGTTGCCAGCACGTGATGGTGGGAACTCAAAGGAGACTGCCGGTGATAAACCGGAGGAAGGTGGGGATGACGTCAAGTCATCATGGCCCTTACGAGTAGGGCTACACACGTGCTACAATGGCAGATACAAAGAGAAGCGACCTCGCGAGAGCAAGCGGAACTCATAAAGTCTGTCGTAGTCCGGATTGGAGTCTGCAACTCGACTCCATGAAGTCGGAATCGCTAGTAATCGTAGATCAGAATGCTACGGTGAATACGTTCCCGGGCCTTGTACACACCGCCCGTCACACCATGGGAGTGGGTTGCAAAAGAAGTAGGTAGCTTAACCTTCGGGAGGGCGCTTACCACTTTGTGATTCATGACTGGGGTGAAGTCGTAACAAGGTAACCGTAGGGGAACCTGCGGTTGGATCACCTCCTTACCTAAGAGATACGTGTTATGTGCAGTGCTCACACAGATTGTCTGATGAAGAACGAGCA
>NZ_JAABLS010000008.1:0-49969 GCF_009915195.1 Proteus sp. G2674 | reverse complement strand
GCTCCTAGCGACTCATTCACTTGTCGCCTAGCTACACCTTGAATTATTTAGAGTAGTACTCGTGATACTTCAAGTTGTAGCGATGTTGATGGTGCTCAATCGCACTAGTCACCTAGTTGCACTTTGGATCATTTAAGCGTATTGATCCACCATACAACAAGCTATACACATTGACTTGTTAGGGTTGAGATGTCTGTGTCAGCGACGTTAATCGCGCAATAATGGCATTGACACCATCAGTGCGTGATTGACTAATTTGATTAGCCAATCCTAATTGTTCAAAAATAGCTAATATATCGATATTGGCTATTTCTTGTGCTGTTTTATTCTCAACTGTTGTTAAAATAACCGCCAGTAAGCCTTTTACAATTCGCCCATCACTATCACCATAAATATGGTATTTGCCGTCATTGTTTAACTCAACACCTAGCCATACTCTATTTTCGCACCCTTTGATTTCATTTTCTGTTGTTTTTAATTCATCAGGTAATGCGGGTAATTTTCTTGAAAGTTGGATCAATTGACGATATTTATCTTCCCATGATTTTGATTTCTGGAAGTCTTGAAATAATCCATCTAAGGTAATGTCATGACCAAAAGGGTGTTGTGTATTATTACTCATATTTAATCTTCATCTTTTAATAAGGACAGTGCGAATTTAACCGCATCAACTAACCTATCAATATCAGAAAGTTGATTATATGGCATAAAAGAAGCGCGTAAACAGCCAGAAATGGTTAAAGCATCGATTAAAGGTTGTGCGCAGTGTTGCCCCGTGCGTAAAGCAATACCTTGTTCCGCGATTAATGCCGCTAAATCACTGTGATGAATACCCTCAAAATTAAAAGCGAGTACCGGTGAATGAGGCGCGCGATAACTGATAAAACCCTCTAATTGCTCAAGACGCGCCTGTGCTTTATCTGCCAGAGTTAAGGCGTATTGATTGGCTTGCGCCATATCTTGCGTTTGTAACCAATCTAATGTTGCTGAAAAAGCAATTACAGCAGCTATGTTAGGGGTGCCTGCTTCAAAGCGATGAGGAATAGCCGCGGGTACAAAACCGTTAAAGCTTGCCGTGGTTAACATTTTTCCGCCCCCTTGCCACGCAGACATCACTTCTAAAAGTTCGCGCTTTCCATAACATACGCCAAGGCCATTGGGGCCATATAATTTATGGGCAGAGAAAGCATAAAAATCGATATCAAGGGCGCTGATATCCGTTGCATGATGAGCTATGCCTTGTGCACCATCAACCACGAGTAAACAGTCATCATATTGATGTACACATTGAGAAACTTTATCTAAGGCGATTTGTGCACCGGTGATATTCGACATTTGGCTTATTGCCACTACTCTTGTCCTTGCCGTAAGTAATGTCGCCAGTGTGGCGATTGAAGGTAAAAAGTTATCTTCAATCGGCCAACGAATAATTTTTGCCCCAGTCTGCTCTGCTAACATTAACCAAGGAATAAGATTGGCGTGATGCTCTTGTTCACTAACGATAATTTCATCACCGGTTTGTAATCGTGGGCGGAAATAGCCTTGAGCAATAAGATTAAGTGAGCCTGTGGTGCCTTGCGTCCAAATAATAGTATCGCTATCTGCGACGTTAAGTAATTGAGCGACTTGCTGACGTGCTTGCTCAAAGTGTTGTGTCATCTTTTTAGCTTGTTGATATTGGCTACGGTGAACCGTTGCTAAGCTATGGCGATAAAATTCATCTGAAGCTTCAATCATAGCTACAGGTTTTAACGCGGTAGCCGCACTATCAAGATAAACAATATTTTCCTCAATAGCAGGAAATTGTTGGCGAAAAACAGTAGGGGAAAATGGTTTCATAATGAGCTTGTGTTAGTCAGTCTAGAAAACGCCGTTATAGTAAGTAAAAATCTAACCGCGAGATTATACGGTTAATAATATTTATTTATAATGAAATTGCTAATTTGTTTACTGTGAATTGCGATAGATTTTTATGGTAACACGATAAAGGTGAGCTTGTTTATAGCATCGAAAATGGAATAGATGTTTATCTACTCAGCGCTGTTATTGCCTATGGGGAAAAGATGTTACACTTTTTTAGCATAATAATAGCTAAGTAGGTGCGCATTTAGCATAAAAATAGGATGTGCAGTCCGTCAGCGTTACGAAGTTAGAGTAAAATTATATATAAAAAAAGCACCGCCTTGGCGGTGCATTATAAAATCACTATGGACAGACAGGGTAAATGTACAGGAAGTGAAAAAAAACAGTAGCATCAGCTACAAAGTCTGGAATTTCCAGACAACTTGCAAACACAACATCACAACCACAAAGCCAAAAGTTTTGCAGTATTGCTACTACACAACTTTTCGTTCCGGCTTAGGAAGTGCGAGTACTATAGGTATTTACTGGCTAATCATCAAGGGACAAATTATAATGCTTCGCATAAAAAAAACTAATAACTAACGTTAGGGTTTACCAACAGCCAAAATAGGGGTTTCACAACAGAATATGTCTAAACGTTTACCTCCACTAAATGCCCTTAGAGTTTTTGATTCGGCAGCACGTCATTTAAGTTTTACTAAAGCGGCTGAAGAATTATTCGTGACTCAAGCAGCGGTTAGCCATCAAATTAAAACATTAGAAGAATTTCTTGGACTAAAATTATTTAGAAGACGCAATCGTTCTTTGTTATTGACCGAAGAAGGTCAAAGTTATTATCTTGATATCAAAGAAATTTTCTCTTCAATTAATGAAGCGACAAGAAAATTACTTGCGCGAAGCGCAAAAGGGGCTTTAACAGTGAGCTTGTCGCCGAGTTTTGCTATTCAGTGGTTAGTACCGAGGTTATCAGGGTTTAATCAGGCTTATCCGGGGATTGATGTTCGTATTCAGGCGGTTGATCGCGAAGAAGATAAGCTTGCTGATGATGTGGATGTGGCTATTTTTTATGGCCGCGGGAACTGGACTGGATTGCGTACTGATCGTCTTTACGCTGAATATTTAATTCCGGTTTGTGCTCCTTCTTTGCTGACAGGTGAAAAACCACTAAAAACCCCGTCCGATCTGATTTATCATACACTGTTACATGATACATCGCGTCGTGATTGGCAAGCTTATGTTCGTCAATTGGAGATCCAAAACCAGATTAATGTGCAACAAGGGCCTATCTTTAGCCATAGCTCTATGGTGATACAGGCTGCAGTACACGGACAAGGTGTTGCATTAGTTAATAATGTTATGGCTCGTAGTGAAATTGAATCAGGTCGATTAGTTAGGCCTTTTCAAGATGTGCTTGTCAGTAAAAATGCCTTTTATTTAGTTTGCCAAGACAGTCAGGCTGAATTAGGAAAAATTGCTGCTTTCCGTCAATGGATTTTATCTCAAGCGGCAAATGAACAGGAAAAATTAGGATTACTGGCAACTTCTTAATATTTGTTTAGGTAAATTAGCTCCTAACAGGAAGGAATAAACAGTGAATAGTCGTACATTGCTTATGTTTTCCGCAATCAGTGGTTTTTTTTATGTGGCTTTTGGGGCATTCGCTACCCATAAATTAGCCCCTCATTTATCGCCACAGCATTGGGAATATATTCAGTTAGCTATGCGTTATCAAATCGTACATACTTTACTACTTGTAGGGTTAGCGGCGATATTAATGCGCAAAACTATTTTATGGTTTTATTGGGCAGGTATTTTCTTTGGTTTAGGAATTTTACTTTTCAGTGGTAGCCTTTATTGTATGGCGCTAACACAGGTTAGGTTATTATCTTATTTTACGCCAATTGGTGGATTTAGTTTTCTTATTGGTTGGATTTTAATTTTTATTGGCGCTTTGCGTCTAAGGACACCGGCATCTCGCCATGAATAAAGTAGCATTATATTGTCGCCCTGGTTTTGAAAAAGAGTGCGCGGCGGAGATAACGGATAAAGCAGGACAAATAGGTGTTTATGGCTTTTCTCGTGTGAAAGAGGGAAGTGGCTACGTCATTTTTGAATGCTATCAAGAAGGTGATGCAGATAAAATTGCTCGTGATGTGGATTTTAGAGGACTTATCTTTGCACGCCAATTATTTGTTTGTGGTGAATTATTAAAGAACTTACCACCAGAAGATCGTATTACTCCCATTATTGACCAGCTAAAAGGTAGTACAGAAAAAGCAGGTGAATTACGTGTTGAAGTCGCTGATACCAATGAAAGCAAAGAGTTATTAAAATTTTGCCGCAAATTCACTGTTCCTTTGCGTAATCAATTACGTAAAGAAAAGATCTTATTAAAAGTTGAAAATTATAGCCGTCCGGTGATCCATGTCTTTTTTATTGCTCCGGGATGTTGTTACGTGGGCTATTCCTATAGCTTTAATAACTCGCCATTCTATATGGGGATCCCCCGATTAAAATTCCCAGCCGATGCACCAAGTCGTTCAACTTTAAAACTTGAAGAAGCGTTCCATGTTTTTATTCCTTATGAAGAGTGGGAAGAGCGCTTAGCCAGTGGGATGAGTGCGGTTGATCTTGGGGCTTGTCCCGGAGGATGGACTTACCAATTAGTTAAACGTAGCATGATGGTGCATGCCGTTGATAATGGTCCTATGGCTCCTTCTTTAATGGAAACAGGACAAGTGCGCCACCATCAAGCTGATGGCTTTAAGTTTGAGCCGACATCAAAGAATATTACTTGGCTGGTGTGTGATATGGTTGAGAAGCCTGCAAAAGTGGCTGCATTAATGACAACATGGATAGTTAATGAATGGTGTCGTGAAGCAATCTTCAACTTAAAATTACCGATGAAAAAGCGTTATGAAGAAGTTGCGCATATCCTTGATAAAATTAGAGCTGAATTAGCTGAGAAAGGCATTAATGCTAAAATTCAGGCTAAGCATTTGTATCATGATAGAGAAGAGATCACGGTACATATCCAAAATATCTGGGCTGCTTATCGTCCTGATCGCGAGTTTTAACTTCATAGAGTTAAGTTCATCTTTTGATGAGTAAATCATCAACAGGCTAATTCTCTATTACAGAGCGTTAGCCTTTTTATTGATTAAACTATTTTAAACGTAACTGTTGTAAATTACCGTTTAGCTGAATATCAGTACGAAGTGTGGTGATTTGGCGGCTAATAAAAGCAACTTCTTTATTATCACTCAATTTGGTTTGCCATTTTTTGGGCACTTCATCAATGTGTTGATACAGTGACTCTAAATTAGGATAAAGTTGCAAAAGTTCTGTTGCACTTTTAGGGCCAATACCGGGGACACCAGAAACTTTACTGCTGCTAACGCCTGTTAATCCCCAATAATCAGTTAATTGTGTCGGTTTAACACCAAACTCTTGATTAATAAATTCAAGATCGAGCCAGCGTTTTTGAAAATAGTCACGAATACGTATGGCAGGAGAAAGTAATTGGCAATAACCTTTATCTGTTGAAATAATGGTCACATTATGTCCGGCTTGAGCGACTTTTGTTGCCAAAGTTGCGGCCACATCATCCGCTTCATCGCCTCCTGAATGCCAGCTTTTTATACCTAAGTTAAGTAGCATTGCTTTAATTTCTGGAAGCTGTTGGTGCAGATCAGCTGGCATCGGCGAGCGGCCTGCTTTATATTCCGGCAATAACTGATGGCGCCAGCTATTTTCCCTATCATCTTCATCAAAAACAGCAACCGCGTGAGTAGGACGTGTGTGATTAAGCAATTGATTCACGCTATGTTCACACACTGTCAGGCATGAAGAACCTGATGCCGCATGAATACGGCGGATCAGGTTTAATGCATCAATGATCAGCAAATGTACCATAATTAATTAGCTGATGATCTCGTAACAAGGTTGATAGGCACTACCACCAGGTAGCTTCATACGATGCTGTTCGACAAAACCCGCCAATAAAATATCCATACGGCGCATAATATCGCTTTCGCCGTGGATTTTATAAGGGCCATGAGCTTCTATCGCCTTCATTCCCACTTCTTTTACGTTACCTGCAACAATACCGGAAAATGCACGGCGTAAATCAGCCGCCAGCTTTTCAGGAGATTGGTGCGTGCTTAAATTAAGTGATGCCATATTTTCATGAGTTGGCTCGAAAGGATGTTGTAAGTCCGCATTAATTTTTATTGACCAATTAAAGCTGTAAGCATCCCCTGTGCTACGACGGTTATCTTTTACCAATGGCATGTATTTCTTCATAATACGAGCCACTTCAGCCGCATCATCGACGATGATTTGATAATGACGTCGTGCATCTTCACCTAAGGTATTAACAATAAAATCATCGAGTACTCGGAAATAGTCTGCACTCTCTTTAGGACCTGTTAAAATCAGTGGGAGTACTTGTTCTTGGTTTTCTGGTGACATCAGAATACCAAGTAGATAGAGTAGCTCTTCTGCGGTTCCTACGCCCCCCGGGAAAATAATAATGCCGTGGGCAATACGAACAAAAGCTTCCAGACGTTTTTCAATATCTGGCATAATGATAAGTTCATTAACCAGAGGATTTGGTGGCTCAGCGGCGATGATTGATGGCTCTGTAACACCAATAAAACGGCTATTTCTATAGCGTTGTTGAGCGTGACCCACTGCAGCGCCTTTCATGGGAGCTTCCATAGCTCCAGGTCCACACCCAGTACAGATATTCAGTTCGCGTAACCCTAATTCATTACCGACTTTTCTACCGTAAAGATACTCTGTTTCATTGATGGAGTGTCCGCCCCAGCAAACGATCATATTTGGATCTTCATCGATATGTAGCGCTCTTGCATTACGTAAGATAGAGAAAATGGTGTTTGTTATATGGGCGCTGTTTTCAAGGTTTAAATGTAGGTCGCGTTTTGCCGTGGTTATTTGCCCATGCACAAACAAAATATCGCGCAGTACAGCAAATAGGTTTGCTTGTAGAGAGCGAATAATTTTTCCATCAACAAAGGCATCTTCTGGGGGATTAACTAGCTCTAATTTTACACCACGTTCGCGACGCAGTACGTTAATATCAAAATCTTGGTATTTAGATAACAGTTCTTTACTACTATCAGTAAGGCTACCAGAGTTGAGAACTGCAAGTGAACAGTTACGAAACAGTTGATAAAGATCACTGCTGGCTGTTCTTTTAAGCATATCAACTTCTAGCTGTGAAAGCAGATCCATGGAACCTAATGGGCTGACATGAGTTATCACGTAGGACTCCTTTTTCTCCCGAAATAACAAACTGAAGTGCAACTGATCTCTGTATAACATAGATCATATTAACATACAGGCATTATTCACGTTATTGTCTGGCTAAGCGGCCAGTTTCTGGAACAAACTCACAATTACTACGCCAAGGATTAATATCTAATCCTCCACGGCGAGTGTATCTTGCATAAACCGTTAATGTGTCTGGTGAACAAAATGTCATAATATCGTGGAATATTCGCTCAACACACTGCTCGTGAAATTCATTATGCTGTCTAAAGGATACAAGATAGCGTAGTAGTTTTTCACGGTCGATTTTTTTGCCTTTATATTGGATCATCACAGATCCCCAATCAGGTTGGTGCGTGATCAGGCAATTTGATTTTAGCAGATGACTAACAAGCGTCTCCTCAACCAGTGTATCTGTTGTTGATCCGTTTAACCATTGGCTATCGAATTGGTAATTATCAATTTCAATAGGTTGGTTATCAATGCACTCTCCTACAAAATCGACAATAGGCTGTGAGGTAAAATGGGAAAGTGGGTAAAGTGTTAGATGTACTTTGCCTTTAGCACAAGCAGTTAAATCTTTGAGTAATGTTTCTTCAACGATGTGCCAATTTTCAAAACGAGTTTGATTAAAGCTATTGAGATAGAGCTTAAAGCTTTTTGATTCGATGAGATTTTCTGTCGTTGCATCTAATTCCACATGGCCAATAGCCACTTGGGGTAAGCCTTGGCTGTTGAGCCAAGATAGCTCATACATTGTCCAGATATCACCACCATGAAAAGGTAGATTGTCAGCAGTTAAAGAGAGTGAATCTCGATTTAAGCGACGAGGCACACCTTGTAATAGACTCGCATCATAGTGTGTGTGGTATTGTGTTTCTTTGCCTAATGATAGTGCTTCGAGAGCCTTATCTCCCTGATATAAAGACATAATCGATATCCTAATGTCATCAAAAAATGGAAAGAGCCGTGATTATACTAGCGAAATATCAAGAGTATATGAACGCTTTATTATTGGCGCTCAAAATTACCGGTATTATCAGGTAACATAAGGGATATATTTCTCTTTTTTATGCCTACAGACGATGATAACGATGAATGATATTTCCACTGAATTAAAACAGCTTACGCAAAATTATGTTGATTTATGGCAACAAGAGTCAGGGTTTCCTCCTGCCAGCCATGAGCTTTATGGTATTCCTTCTCCTTGTATTTCTCGTACCGGAGATAATGTGGTTTATTGGTTACCACAGCCTTTTACGGGTCGAGATAAATTAGAAAAAGTTGAAAAAGCGATGGGGATTATTATTCGCCCTGAATTACATGACTATTTTACTACGCAATATGCTGGTGATATGCAAGTCCGTTTTGATTCGCTCAACTTTACTCTGCTTCAAATTTGGAGTGAAGAGGATTTTATTCGCCTACAAGAGAATATGATCGGACACCTTGTGACACAAAAAAGATTGAAGCTCACCCCGACTTTGTTTATCGGTACAACAGCGTCTGAAAACGATATTATTTCTGTATGTAATCTTTCAGGTGAAGTAATACTAGAAACTTTTGGTCAAAAGAAAAGGGAAGTGCTTGCAGATAATTTATCACTATTTTTGACAAAATTAATCCCTGTTTTTGATAAGTAAGGTAATCATTTAGCTATTTTTTCTGTGAGATATATCTTACAAAAAGAGCATCTTTAGCTCACTAAATGTAAATATTGCGTAATGCTTTTTTTGTTTGTTAAATAATTTCAATGGATTAATAATGCATTGTTTTTCGTGATGGTTTTTCTTTATTGATTACCTTTGTTTTGTGGGTTGTTTCACTAACCAATTATTGGCATTCTACCTCCGCCAACTAAGGGATTATTTGGTAACCGTGATAAAGAAAGTAATCAAGGATGTAGGAAATAGGATATTTCCATTAATACAGGATATAGACTTTCATCATCATGGATGACAGATGACAATAAAACGGTTCTGCTAGGATGCAGGTATTATATTAGATAATCATATCTTCTTGTCTAAAGGGGCTACGGCCCCTTTATTTTCTATTTGTTTTTCACTCTTTCAGCCCCAATGTTATGCTTATTCTGTTTTTATGTAAGGAATAAACAATGACCTCAGAACAACACATTTTAGCAAGACTGTTATTAATTGAAGAAGAGATGAAAAACATAGGGTTATGGCAATTGGATGCGCCTAATGATGAGGCTTTTGCAAGCTCAGAGCCTTTTTGTATTGATACAATGGAGGCGCATGAATGGTTGCAATGGGTTCTGATCCCTCGTTTATCTTCTCTTATTGACAGTGGTATGGCATTGCCGACGGCTTTTGCTATCGCACCTTATTATGAAGAAGCATTTAAGGACGATGAGACGCGTGATTATGTGGATTTACTCAATCACCTTCGTGAACTTGATGCGTTATTTAAGCAATAAGGTCAATGATGCTAGATATTATTTATCAAGATAAATATCTTGTGGCGGTGAATAAACCGGCGGGATGGCTTGTTCACCGCAGTTGGCTTGATAGGCATGAAACCGTGTTTGTGATGCAGACATTAAGAGATCAAATTGGTCAGCATGTTTTTCCTGTTCATCGTTTAGATAGACCCACATCCGGAGTGCTATTAATGGCGCTCTCTTCCGAGGTTGCAAGAACACTTTCAGTCTGTTTTGAACAACATCAAATGGAGAAAGTGTATCATGCGGTTGTGCGTGGCTATGTTGAAGAGCCAATGATAATTGATAGCCCACTTGTTGAAGAGCATGACAAAATCGCTGACAAATTTGCCTCTCAACCTCCTAAAATTCAACACTGTATTACGCATTGTGTGCCACTTGCAAAAGTGGAAAAAGAAGTGGCGATAGGGCGCTATCCAACATCGCGTTTTAGCTTATTGGAATTACGTCCTGAAACGGGGCGTAAGCATCAATTGCGCCGTCATATGTCTCATATTCGTCATCCTATTATTGGGGATACAGCCCATGGTGATTTACGACAAAATCGTGGGGTCGTAAATCATTTTCAATCACATCGTTTGATGTTACACGCAAGTCAGCTAGACTTAATTCATCCGATCACTCAACTACCTCTTAACTTAACAGCAAAGTGGGATCTGCCATGGCAACATCTGATTAATCAGTTTGGCTGGCGTGGTCTAAAGCCCGAATTAGAGCAATTCGGTGAGGATTTAGCTCACCATTTTGTACCTTCTGATATTTGAATATTGCTTACCTATCGTGACTATCAAGGCTTATTTACTTAAGTTTTGGTAGTTTGCGCAAATTTTATTACTCAATAACTTGTTGTAATGTAAAAAGTTACTTTTATTGATAAAAGATATGAACTGAAACGTGACAGCTATCATATATTCAATAATGTATTTATTTTATGATGTAAAATAAATAGAGCTTATTATTAGATAAGTTAATTGAATAAACCTACCTTAACTTTAAACAAATAAAAAACTTATAACACATACAACCCATATTCGGGAGTCTGCTTGATGTTTAAAAACCTATTTGTTGTTTTACAAAAAATTGGAAAATCCTTAATGTTACCGGTATCTGTGCTACCTATTGCCGGTATCTTACTAGGGGTTGGGTCTGCGGGACTATCATGGATCCCTGTCTCTGTTTCTCAAGTGATGGCAGAAGCGGGGGGATCGGTTTTCTCTAATATGCCACTGATTTTTGCTATTGGTGTGGCGTTAGGGTTTACCAATAATGATGGTGTCTCAGCTCTTGCGTCCGTCGTTGCCTATGGCATTATGTCAAAAACCATGCTGGTGGTGGCACCTTGGGTCTTAGGATTATCTCCTGATAGTGTTGAAATACAACGTTTAACTGATACGGGGGTACTCGGTGGGATCATTGCCGGTATTATTGCCGCATCAATGTTTAACCGCTTTTATCGTATTAAACTTCCTGAATATTTAGGCTTCTTTGCAGGTAAACGTTTTGTACCTATTATTTCTGGTCTGATTGCGATTTTTGTCGGTATTCTTTTATCCTTTATTTGGCCTCCTATTGGTACTGCTATTCAACGTTTTTCTGAGTGGGCTGCGTATCAAAATCCAGCCGTTGCATTTGGTATTTATGGTGTTGTTGAGCGTGCGTTAGTGCCATTTGGTCTGCATCATATCTGGAATGTACCATTCCAAATGCAAGTGGGTGAGTATGTAAATAGCGCAGGACAAGTGTTCCACGGTGATATTCCACGTTATATGGCAGGTGATCCAACTGCGGGGATGTTATCAGGTGGCTTCCTATTTAAAATGTTCGGTCTACCTGCGGCGGCCATTGCTATTTGGCATACAGCACGTCCTGAAAACCGTGTAAAAGTTGGCGGGATCATGATTTCTGCGGCATTGACTGCCTTTTTAACAGGGATCACAGAGCCAATTGAATTCTCATTTATGTTCGTAGCACCTATTCTTTATGTTATTCATGCCATTCTTGCCGGTTTAGCATTTGTTATTTGTATCTTGTTAGGTATGCGTGACGGTACAAGTTTTTCTCATGGCTTAATCGACTTTATCGTATTGAGTGGCAATAGCAGTAAACTGTATCTATTCCCAATTATTGGCATACTTTATGCGATAACTTATTACTCTATTTTCCGTTTCTTAATCGTGAAACTCAACCTGAAAACCCCAGGGCGAGAAGTAGAAGATAAAAACGCGAAACAAGCGGATAAAAGTGCGATGGGACAATCTTTAGTCGCTGCTTTCGGTGGTAAAGATAATATCAGTAGCTTAGATGCTTGTATTACACGCTTGCGTATTGGTGTAAAAGAGATTGATAAGGTCGATCGTGATGAGCTGAAAAGACTGGGAGCGGCTGGTGTTGTGGTGGTTGGATCCGGTATTCAAGCCATTTTTGGCCCTAAGTCTGATAATTTAAAAACTGAAATGGATGAATATATTCGGTCTATAGGTACAACTGAAAAATAAATTATTTTTGACTAAATTAGAAAACACTCTTATGCATCAGCTAAGAGTGTTTTTTTATTGAAATAATATAGGTATTAATTATGTAATTATTTTAGAACATAAACAGAGTTTAAGAGATTAAATGACAATGAAATTATTTGTAAAAGATAATGAATATAAAACTTTTGTGCTCTCTATAGGAAATAAAAAAAACATCTCTTTTGGAAAAGATGATATTTCTTTAGGAAGAAAAGATTTATCTTTACTTATAAGCAATACTAATAGAGACTTTATGATTGTTAATAAAGATAAAGAAGTTTTATTTCTTAAATTTACATTAGAGTTGAAATGTGCTCTGGAAAAATACATACTTGAAAAAAATAAAAAAGAAGATAGGCTGAATAAATTAAAAGATATTGTTGAAAAAGAAAGATTAACTGATAAAATAAAAATACTTGATAATAAGGTAATTGTATCAGGAATAAAAGATACTAATGATATAAATGTATTATTTTCCTCTTTGTTAAAGAATAAAGATAATTCTAGTACACTTTTTAATAAAATATTTAGTAATAAAAATATAATAATTAATAGTTTTATCTCTAAAGAAGAAAAAAAGATTTCTGATAACATAGAAGAGATAGTAAATAAAATTAGGTGTAATCCAGGATTTACATTATATAATAATACATTGCTTAAATATCAACATATAACTACTATTTCGAATAAAATTTTTAAGGAACCAGAGAATACTGATATAACAAACGATGATTCTCATAATAAAAATAATTTTGAAAAAACAGAAAAAAAAGACCCCCCAAAAAAAACCAAAAAATCAAAAAAAACAGTCCTGATGGAACAACTTGATAAAGATAAAAAGAAAATGAATGAGTTGTTAGCTATTTCTAGCCAAGGGTTATTAAAAACTGTAGAGTATATAGATAATCTATCTAATTTAATTAGTTCTAAAACTGATAATGGTACTTGTAATTCCGGCCTCATTGACCAATTCAAAATGTCTATTGAAACTTTGGTAAAAAAATGTAATGTCTTTAACAAAGATAGTCAGTTTTTATCTAAAAAAGATATTGAGATAGAGTTAAGTGAAATAAAAATAACAATTGAAGAACTTAATGAAATTATAGAAAAGATGAAGGAGTTTAAATCTAATCAGTTATATTATTTTGATCAAGAAATATATAAATCTAATTTTACTACAGTTAACGAAATTAATATTGATTTTAAAAAGTTTTTTTTTAATAATATTAAAGATATGTTTTCTCAATTATCTTCTTATAATGAATCATTAAAGGAAAATAAAGGTTTTTTCCTTAAGTTATATAAATTATTATTTAAAAACAAATACCTAAGAAAAAAAGAGATAAATGATAATGCTGTTAAAAAATTAGAAATATTGGATAGGGATTTATTCTTTTTGCTTGAATCTAAAGATTTTAAAAATAATTATGTACCTGATTGGGCTTGCAAATTAGTAGCTAAAATAATAAATGAATCAATGCCTAAAAACGATATTTTTTGGCGATTCTCTAAAGAGCGCACAGAATGGAATAAAATTTATAAATCATTTATTGTAGAGAGAAATAGAGAAAGAGAGAAGAAATATAGAGCATAAATTGTATATCAATAATATAGTATGTGATTTACTATGATTATAGATAAATGAAATAGGGGACATTATGGCTAAAATCGGCATTTTTGTTGGTACTGTTTATGGAAATGCATTGGCGGTTGCTGAAGAAGCGCAGCGCATTTTGCTTGAGCATAAACATCAAGCTAATATCTATGAAGAAGGTACACTTGCCGATTGGCAAAAATATTCAACAGTACTGGTGATAAGCTCTACAACCGGCCAAGGCGATTTACCCGATACAATAGCACCTTTATTTTATGAGCTACGAGATAATGTCGGTTATCAACCTAATTTACATTATGGCCTAATTGCGTTAGGTGATAGCAGTTACGATAATTTTTGTGGTGCAGGTATGCAATTTGAAGCGTTATTACAAGAGCATCAAGCAAAGCGTATTGGTGAAATATTAAAAATAGACAGTATGGATATTGCCGAGCCAGAAGTATTTGCTATAGATTGGCTGGAAAACTGGGCTACATTATTGAATTAAATTAATCGGTTACTTGAGCAATAAATTGATGGATCATGGCTATCTTATTAAAGAGCACCGCTTACTATTAAGTTGTGAATAGTTATAAGCGGTGTTTTTTATAAAATTGGGACAATTAATTAACGACGAGTCAATTTTTCTAAATCGGCTTCAATTTCAGCAATTTTATTGGCAACAACGTGCTCAAGGTGACGTAAATCATCGAGGATTTTATGTTTCAAATCCACTTCCACTTGATCTTGCTGGCAAATTTGATCTAATTCTTCAATCACATAACGTAAATTAGTGTTGATTTCATTGACTTCTTTAAAACCTTGTCCTGATTGAGTATCAGAAATTGTTTTACGTTGGCGTGGATATTTAAATTTTACACTTTTTGCAAAGAATTCACCTTTATCTTTGCGAAAATAAATTTTTAAAATATCGTTGTTAGCTTCTTGACGTAGGGTATAGCGATCAATATCTTCAGGATGTTGGATCCCTAAATTTTTTAAATTATCGTACATATATTGGCACCAGATAGAAAGATGAATGAGATACAGCGAACAGAATTCATTCTATCCGCTGTTATTATATTAGTCGATAGTTCTTAACAATTCATTAATACCCACTTTTCCACGTGTTTTAGCATCGACTTTTTTTACAATCACAGCACAGTACAAACTGTAACGACCATCTTTTGACGGTAAATTACCAGAAACCACCACTGAACCAGCAGGAACACGGCCGTAATGGATCTCGCCAGTTTCTCTGTCATAAATTTTGGTACTTTGTCCAATATAAACACCCATTGAAATGACAGAGCCTTCTTCAACAATCACACCTTCAACAATTTCAGAACGTGCTCCAATAAAGCAGTTATCTTCAATAATGGTTGGGTTAGCTTGTAAAGGTTCTAATACGCCACCGATCCCAACGCCACCGGATAAATGGACATTTTTACCAATTTGCGCACATGAACCAACGGTTGCCCATGTATCCACCATACTTCCTTCATCCACATAAGCACCAATATTGACATAAGAAGGCATTAGAACCGTATTACGAGCAATATAGGCCCCTTGTCTGACGGCAGCAGGTGGCACAACACGAAATCCCTCTTTTTCAAAACGAGCTTGATCGTAATTTGCAAATTTCATTGGCACTTTATCAAAATAACGGCTTTCGCTACCGTCAATCACTTGATTGTGACTGATACGAAAAGAGAGTAGAACCGCTTTTTTTAGCCATTGATGAGTAACCCACTGACCATTAATTTTCTCAGCAACTCGCAATTTTCCACTGTCTAGTTGAGCGATAACGTTATTAATCGCATCGCGTACCTGTGGTTCAACATTATCTGGTGTGATTTCAGCGCGTTGTTCAAAGGCGTTATCAATAATAGATTGTAATGCTTGCATCTATAGTATTTCCTATATGTATTGTCGTGGGTTTCTATATTTTATCCTTTGAAACGAGGGCTTTTGTCAACCTTTCTACGACTTCATCCTTCATTTTTTGGTTTAACGCATTATTTTCGTTATCTGTTAATACGAAAAAATCCTCAACACGCTCACCAATAGTGGTGATCCTTGCGCCATGTAACGAAAGAGAAAGATCGGCAAAAACCTTACCTATAATAGCTAATAAGCCTGGGCGATCGCGTGCAAATAACTCCATATAAGTACGTTTATTATGGTTAGAGGCGATAAAGTTAATTTTAGTGGGTACCTCAAAATGGCGTAATTTAGCTGGTAAAGCACGGGTTTTGGCATTGGCGTTATAAGGAGCTGATACAACGCGAATAAGCGCTTGGCGTATAGCATGATAGCGATCAATCGCCAGTGGTTTACCATTAGGTTCTAAAACGATAAAGGTATCCATTGCCATATTGTCGCGATTAGTAAAAATTTGTGCGTTGTGAATATTTAAATTACGTCTATCTAGCTCACCTGCAACAGAAGCAAATAGAGAAGGTCGGTCAGCACACCAAATAAATACCTCTGTACCACCATGCTCGGTTTGTTGGCTAATCAATACCATAGGCTCAGCACTATTGTGCTCAATAAGTGCCTGAGCATGCCAAGCAATTTGCTCTGGAGTATGACGTAAAAAATAGTCCGCATGACAACGAGCCCAAATCGCTTGCAGTTTTTCTTCATCGACCTGTTGCTGTTGTAAAATAGTTAGTGCTTGCTGACGGTGATCACGGATACGTTCCCGTAAATCTGGAATAGAGTGCATCCCTTGGCGTAATTGATTGGCCGTAGCGAGAAATAGTTCACGCAGTAAGCTTTGTTTCCAACTATTCCATAAGCTACTGTTTGTTGCACAAATATCAGCAACAGTGAGACAGAGTAAATAGCGTAAACGGCTCTCATTTTTGACTTCAGAGGCAAATTGGAAGATAACATCGGGATCTTGAATATCACGTCTTTGTGCCGTTACTGACATAAGTAAGTGATGACTTACAAGCCATTCAACTAAAGCGATTTCTCGTTGATTTAGTCCATGTTGTTGAGCAAAGCTAATAACATCCTGTGCACCTAATAAAGAGTGATCACCATGTCGTCCTTTAGCAATATCGTGAAATAGAGCAGCAAGTCTTAATAACTCAATTTGAGGTAGTTTCGGGTAGATATCGACACAAAGAGGATGTCGGTTTCGATTTGCATCATCAGCGAAACTTTCAAGTTTTTGTAATACACGGATAGTATGCTCATCAACTGTATAAGCATGGAATAGATCAAACTGCATTTGACCGACAATATTGTTCCATTGTGGGAAATAAGCACTTAATACACTATGTTTATGCATTGGGACAAATGCCCCCGAAACCGCCCTAGGATGACGTAAGATTTGCATAAATACTTGTCTAGCTAGTGGGTACTCACATAAAGGTTGTACTAAATGACGACGGGCATAACGCAAATGGCGTAGTGTGGTCGAATAAATTCCGGTTATCTCTGCATGCTCAGCCATACGTAAAAATAACCGCATAATGGCAATAGGATCATTAAGAAAACATTCATCGTCTATAACATCAATTAATGTACCTCTTAATTGAAATTCTTTGTCAAGAGGGCGAGGTTTAACATTGGGTTGTAATGCGAGGATTGCTTCATCAAAGAGTTGCAGTAGCATATCGTTTAGCTCACTCACACGGCGAGTAACGCGATAGTAATCCTTCATCATTTTTTCGACAGGTTGGTTGCCTTCACCTTGATAATTTAAAAGTTGGGCAACGCTTAATTGGCGATCAAACAGTAACCTATTGTCATAACGATTGAGGACTAAATGTAGCGCAAAACGGATCTTCCATAAGGTATATTGGCACTCGAGTAATTCTTGTCCTTCGGCAGGGGTTAAAAAGCCAAAGTTGACCATTTCAGATATTGATGTTGCGCCAAAATGACGGTGAGCGACCCATATAAGGGTGTGAATATCACGAAGTCCCCCAGGACTACTTTTAATATCAGGCTCTAGATTATAACTGGTGCTATGAAAGCGTTGGTGACGTTGTTCTTGCTCTTCAATTTTAGCTGCAAAGAAATCAGGCGATGGCCAAAAACCTTGGCTAAAAATATGTTTAATTAATTGTTGATAGAGTGCGTTATTACCACAAACAAGACGCGCTTCTAGTAAATTGGTGGCAATAGTTAAATCAGACAGTCCTTCTAAAAGGCACTCTTCCATCGTTCTTACGCTGACACCTATCTCTAAACGGATATCCCAAAGCAAGGTAATTAATTGACTCACTTTTTCGGCAAGTTGGGGTGGAAGAGGCTGTTGACTTAAAAATAGCAAGTCAATGTCAGAAAGAGGGTGTAATTCTTGGCGACCATAGCCTCCCACGGCAATGATACAGAGATCAGGGTGATCCGCTAATTCAGTATAACGCCATAATTGTGTGAGTAGTTGGTCGATAAAGTGACTACGAGCTTGTAGTAACAAAGCAACATCAGCATCATGATGAAAAGCATCTGCTAACCATGACTGAAATTGTTCAATAGAGTGTTTTAGTAAAGTACTATCTAGCGTATTTTCAGTCAGCAACGAAGGGGACGGTGGTGCTGTTTGAAAGGTATTAGAGGTTATCATAGTTAATCATCTCACTCATATATGCTGATTATATTAAGAGTAATGTTAAAACGGTAACCTGACTAGCATTTCTATTTTCTTACCAAAGTTGAAAATAAAAAAAACGACATACCTCGAAAAAATATGTCGTTTTTACATTTTAGAAGAGTGCGATTTATTCGTTGATTAATACAGCAGAAATAAATGGCTCTTCTTCTTTACGCAGTGTCATGATTTCACAACCATTGTCGGTAACCACTAAAGTATGCTCATATTGAGCAGACCAACCGCGATCTTTGGTTTTCACTGTCCAACCATCTTTCATGGTACGAATACGGTAATCTCCAGTATTTACCATCGGCTCGATAGTAAATGCCATGCCTTTTTGTAATACAACACCACCGTCATCAGCATCATAGTGTAATACTTGAGGCTCTTCGTGGAAACCTTCGCCAATACCATGTCCACAATATTCGCGTACCACAGAAAAATCATGTCCTTCAACGAATTTTTGAATGGCCTTACCTAATTCACGTAAGCGAATACCTGGTTTTACCATTTTTATTGCAAGGTAGAGACTTTCTTGGGTGATCCGACACAGACGCTCACCTTGAATAGTCGGTTTACCGACGATAAACATTTTTGACGTATCGCCATGAAAACCCTCTTTAATGACAGTAACATCAATATTAACAATATCGCCGTCTTTTAAGATTTTATCTTCACTAGGAATACCATGGCAAATAACATCATTAACAGAAATACACACTGATTTAGGGAAGCCATGATAGTTTAAGCAAGCAGGGATAGCTTGCTGAACATCAACAATATGTTGATGACAAATACGATCTAATTCCGCTGTACTTACGCCGGGTTTTACAAAGGGTGCGACAACTTCAAGGACTTCAGCCGCAAGACGACCCGCGACGCGCATTTTTTGAATATCTTCTTCAGTCTTGATTACAATAGCCATTTGAGTTCTTCATTAATAGATTTAAAAGCCACAATACAATCATTATTGCATGGTATTGCAGGTCTATGAATTATGATGGTGAGAAATAATTCTAATTACCATTTATGATATCAGCAGAAAGTGGGTGTGCCAATCAAAGAGGATAGGAGTAATCTGTTTGATATCGCCAATAATCAGGCACATTACGCCTTATATTGTTTGTTGTCTTTACATATTGCGCTTTTTTATTCGCTGTTGTTAACCGATATATTGGCAGTGAAACCGTAACTAATAGTAGTTTCTTGAGGTTATTTATGGTATAAAGCGCGCCGGAGTTCTGTTATTGGCTATGACTTCACCATGTGAGGTTTAAGAAATAGCAGTAAATCTGAAAACATTCAATTGTGTTAATGACACACACAAATCGACACATACGCCGGGGTGCTCTTATGTAAAGGTTTAATCTTTACAGCTGATGAGTCGGTCGTATGGGATTTGTGGAGGAAATAACCCCAAATTTAAACTTATAGAGGTCTAAAATGGCAACTGTTTCAATGCGCGATATGCTACAAGCCGGTGTTCACTTCGGTCACCAAACTCGTTACTGGAATCCAAAAATGAAACCATTCATCTTTGGTGCGCGTAACAAAGTTCATATCATTAACTTGGAAAAAACTGTTCCAATGTTCAATGAAGCTCTGGTTGAACTGAACAAAATTGCTTCTCGTAAAGGCAAAATCCTGTTTGTTGGTACAAAGCGCTCTGCCGTTGAAGCTGTTAAAGAAGCAGCAGAAAGCTGTGACCAGTTTTATGTAAACCACCGCTGGTTAGGCGGTATGCTGACTAACTGGAAAACTGTTCGTCAGTCAATCAAACGTCTGAAAGATTTAGAATCTCAATCTCAGGACGGTACTTTTGACAAACTGACCAAGAAAGAAGCGTTAATGCGTTCTCGTGAACTTGGTAAGTTAGAAAACAGCCTGGGTGGTATCAAAGACATGGGCGGTTTACCTGACGCTCTGTTTGTTATCGATGCTGAGCACGAACACATTGCTATCAAAGAAGCAAACAACCTGGGTATCCCAGTATTTGCTATCGTTGATACTAACTCTGATCCAGATGGTATCGACTACATTATCCCTGGTAATGATGATGCAATCCGTGCGGTTAAATTATATCTGACCGCTGCAGCAACAGCTGTTCGTGAAGGTCGTTCTCAAGATCTGGCTGTTCAGGCTGAAGAAGGCTTAGTCGAAGCTGAATAATAAGGCATGCTCGTAAGAGCCCTTATTTAACCAGGTATTGCTATATATTGGTTAGGGGGCCTCAATAGGCCCCCTTTACACATCTGCTATGAGAACATCTATGGCTCGCCCATAGAAAAGTCGAGGAAGAAACAAATGTCTGGAATTACCGCTGCATTGGTAAAAGAACTGCGTGAACGTACTGGCGCAGGCATGATGGAATGTAAAAAAGCGCTGGTTGAAGCTAACGGTGATATCGAATTAGCTATCGACAACATGCGTAAATCAGGTCAAGCAAAAGCGGCTAAAAAAGCAGGTCGCGTTGCTGCTGAAGGTATCATCCTTGCAGAAGTTGCTGCTGATGGTAAATTCGGTGCGCTGGTTGAACTGAACTGTGAAACAGACTTCGTTGCTAAAGATGCTGGCTTCATCGCATTCGGTAAAGATGTTATGGCTGCAGTATTAGCAGACAAAACTGACGATATCGAAGCACTGAAAGCGAAATTCGAAGACGCTCGTACTGCATTAGTTGCAAAAATTGGTGAAAACATCAACATTCGCCGCGTTGCTATTTTAGAAGGCGAAGAGTTAGGTACTTACCTGCACGGTGCTCGTATCGGTGTTTTAGTTGCAGCTAAAGGCGCTAACGAAGAACTGATCAAACACATTGCTATGCACGTTGCTGCAAGCAAACCAGAATATGTTCGCCCTGAAGATGTGCCTGCTGATGTTGTTGAGCATGAGCACCAAATCCAGATGGACATCGCAATGCAATCAGGTAAACCACGCGAAATCGCAGAAAAAATGGTTACTGGTCGTATGAACAAATTCACCGGTGAGATCTCTCTGACTGGTCAGCATTTCGTTATGGATCCAAGCAAAACTGTTGGCGATCTGCTGAAAGAAAACAATGCTGAAATCATTAACTTCGTTCGTTTCGAAGTTGGTGAAGGTATTGAGAAAGTTGAAGCTGATTTCGCAGCAGAAGTTGCGGCAATGAGCAAATAATAACGCTTTGCGTTAATGGAACCGCCTTAAGGCGGTTCTGTTTTGTTACAATCTCCACTGACAGTTTGCTTTTCTTTGAAAAGAGTAAGGCTATCTAAAACCTCCAATTAACTAATCTGCTTAGGACAGAACACCATGGCAACCAATGCAAAACCCGTATATCAGCGAATCTTATTAAAGCTGAGTGGCGAAGCCCTGCAAGGCGCAGAAGGTTTTGGTATCGATGCGAGCGTACTTGATCGCATGGCTCAGGAAATTAAAGAACTCGTTGAATTGGGCATACAAGTCGGTGTCGTAATTGGCGGTGGTAACTTGTTCCGTGGCGCTGGTCTAGCAGCTGCAGGTATGAACCGTGTTGTGGGTGACCACATGGGAATGCTCGCCACAGTAATGAATGGCTTAGCAATGCGTGATGCATTGCATCGTGCTTATGTCAATGCACGATTAATGTCAGCATTTCCACTTAATGGTGTTTGTGATAACTACAGTTGGGCTGAGGCTATTAGCTTATTACGCCATGGCCGAGTTGTTATCTTCTCGGCAGGTACAGGCAACCCATTCTTTACGACTGACTCAGCTGCGTGTTTACGTGGTATTGAAATTGAAGCTGACGTTGTATTGAAAGCGACAAAAGTTGACGGTGTATTTTCAGCCGATCCAACCAAAGATCCTGATGCGGTATTATATGAAAAGCTGACTTATCAGGATGTATTAGAACGTGAATTGAAAGTCATGGATCTTGCTGCATTCACATTAGCCCGAGATCATAATTTACCTATCCGCGTATTCAATATGAATAAACCGGGTGCATTACGTCGGGTTGTAATGGGTGAAAGTGAAGGAACTTTGATTTCTCACGCTTAATACACAGAGACAATGGTATAATTTGGCGTTAACATCTTAAAGTACGCCAATTCATTTATGTCGATATCATAATTTGATATCGTCTGGAAGATAACCAGTTCCCAAGGGTTTATAACGTGATTAATGAAATCAAAAAAGATGCTCAAGAACGCATGGACAAAAGCGTTGAAGCACTAAAAAGCCAAATTAATAAAGTTCGTACTGGCCGTGCGTCTCCAAACCTATTAGATGGTATTGTTGTAGAATACTACGGCGCACCAACTCCATTAAATCAAGTTGCTAACGTTGTGGCAGAAGATGGTCGCACATTGGCAATTACGGTGTTCGATCGTACTTTAGCACCTGCTGTTGAAAAAGCGATTATGGCATCAGATTTAGGCTTAAATCCTTCATCTGCAGGCGCGATCATCCGTGTTCCACTGCCTCCGTTAACTGAAGAACGTCGTAAAGACTTAATCAAAGTTGTGCGTGGAGATGCAGAACAAGGTCGTGTCTCTATTCGTAATATCCGTCGTGATGCTAATGATAAAATCAAAGCATTACTGAAGGATAAAGAAATTAGTGAAGATGATGAACGCCGTTCACAAGATGAAATTCAGAAATTAACTGATATGTTCATTAAAAAAATTGATGAAGCATTAACGCTGAAAGAAGCTGAGTTAATGGAATTCTAATTTTTATTCTTTTTATGATAATGCCACTGAAATGTGGCATTATTTTTGAGCATTTACTGGAAAATAAATGCCTAATATCTTCTTTTTATCACATTATTTATTAAAGTTATCATCTTTCCCCTCATTTATCTCGTCATGCTGATATAATTCCTTTTAATGAAAATGTTATTGATATACTGATTGATTAATAATGAAACAAATAACTATATTAGGCTCAACAGGGTCTATCGGAACAAGTACGTTATCCGTCATTGAAAATAACCCTGATGAGTTTCAGGTGCTTGCTTTAGTGGCTGGAAAAAATGCAACTAAAATGGCGCAGCAATGTCGCGCTTTTCAGCCTAAATATGCGGTGATGTCAGATGAAAAAAGTGCCGGTGAGCTGAAACAATTATTAGCCAATACATCGTGTAAAACGGAAATATTATCAGGCTCTAATGCTGTTAATGAAATTGCTGCATTGGATGAAGCCGATCAAGTGATGTCTGCTATTACAGGGGTGGCGGGGCTTAAGCCTACACTGGCTGCGATAGAAAAAGGGAAAAGAATTTTATTAGCCAATAAAGAATCCCTGATCACGAGTGGTCGTTTATTCTTTGATGCGGTGGCTAAATATGGTGCGAAGGTTTTACCTATTGATAGTGAACATAATGCTATCTACCAAAGTTTACCTACAGGTATTCAAGACAATTTAGGTCATGCATCTTTAGAAGCCCATGGCATCACCAGTATTTTACTCACAGGCTCCGGTGGGCCGTTTCGCTATACGCCTTTAGATGAGCTAGATGCAATGACTCCAGACCAAGCTTGCGCACATCCAAACTGGTCAATGGGGCGTAAAATTTCGGTTGATTCAGCCACTATGATGAATAAAGGCTTGGAATATATCGAAGCTCGTTATTTCTTTAATGCCTCGGAAGCAGAGATGGAAGTCATTATTCATCCCCAATCGGTGATCCATTCAATGGTTCGCTATCGTGATGGTAGCATTATCGCACAAATTGGTGAGCCAGATATGAGAACGCCTATCGCTTATTCCATGGCATACCCTCATCGCACCCAATCGGGCGCGAAAGCATTAGATTTTTTTGAGATACAAGCCCTAGAATTTATCCGTCCAGACTATCAGCGCTATCCTTGTTTAGCACTTGCCATCGAAGCCTCGCAACGGGGACAAGCTTCAACAACGGTATTAAATGCCGCTAATGAGGTTGTTGTTGATGCTTTTTTAAACGAAAAAGTAAAATTCACTGATATTGCTAAAATTAATCGCAAAGTGGTTGAACATTTTGACCTCTCTGAGCCTCAAAGTATCGACGATGTTTTAGAAATTGATAAATTAGCAAGGTTACAAACACAGCAGATTATCGCACAAATTGTATAATGATGATGATATTTACCAGAGTGTGTTTGTTCGTCTTTCTGGCTAATGGTATAGTTGCCAAATCACTAAAGACAATAATGAAAATTAACAGTTCATTACTAAAGCAACCGCTTTAGCAACTTTGAGGCTTTGCCAAAGGCCGTGGAGTCACACGGTTTTTTTGTGCGTAGGTTATCCGAAGAGGACTGTCTGTATCAGTATCAGATTAGCAAAGGGTTAAATTGAGTGAACTTATCCAGTGACGATTCATCCGCATCAAAACCAAAGCATGTTGCCATCATTATGGATGGCAACGGACGTTGGGCAAAAAAACAAGGGAAACTCCGAGTTACGGGCCATCGCGCGGGAATTAAAGCAGTTCGAGATGCGGTTAGCTTTTCCGTCAAACATAAAATTGAATCACTAACGTTATATGCATTTAGCAGCGAAAACTGGAATCGCCCTGAACAAGAGGTGAGTTCTTTGATGGAGTTGTTTGTTTTTGCATTAGATAATGAAGTGAAAAGCCTACACAAACACAATGTCAGATTAACAATTATCGGTGATATCAGCCGCTTTAGTCGTCGTTTACAAGATAGAATAAAAAACTCTGTTGCACTGACTGCAAATAATACCGGACTCAATTTAAATATTGCTGCCAATTACGGTGGACGATGGGATATTACACAAAGTGTACAACAATTAGCGAGTTCCCTCGCAAAAGGGGAGTTAGCTGTCGAAGATATTAATGAAAATGCGATATCCTCACACTTGTGTTTACACGATCAATCACCTGTAGATCTTGTGATCCGCACAGGTGGAGAACATCGTATAAGTAATTTCCTTATCTGGCAAATTGCTTATGCTGAGTTATATTTTACACAGGTTTTATGGCCTGATTTTGATGAACAAGTTTTTCAGAATGCACTTGATGCTTTTGCTAAACGGGAAAGACGTTTCGGTGGTACTACATCGGAAACAGATACTGTAAATCTGGGAGGATAATTTGCTTAAGTATCGTGTCATTACTGCATTAATACTAATCCCTATTGTTATTGCTGCTTTATTTCTTCTTCCTCCCGCAGGATTTGGATTAGTTATTATTGCCATTTCAGGCTTAGCGGGTTGGGAATGGGCTCAATTTATCGGCTGGCATTCTCAAGGTAAACGTATTGCTACTGGTGTTGGATTTGCTGCACTCTTAGTTCTTATGCAAGCCTCGTTACCGGATTTTGATCACCTGCTTGATACAGCAATGATTAAGAATAGCTTATGGGCTGGGCTCTTTTGGTGGGTAGCGGCGATTTTATTAGTTGTCAGTTATCCGAATTCAGCCAATATGTGGAAAAATTCTGTTCTTCTTAAGTTATTGTTCGGTATATTGACGATTGTTCCTTTTTATTGTGGCATGATGGCGCTACGTATGTTGGGATATAGTACAAACTCATATACAGGGGCCTGGTGGTTACTGTATGTCATGTTATTGGTTTGGGCTGCGGACTCAGGGGCTTATGCATTTGGCCGTTTAATGGGTAAACATAAAATGGCACCGAAAGTATCACCGGGTAAAACCTTGGAAGGTCTGGTGGGCGGGTTAATCACTGCAGGTGTTGTTTCATGGCTATTTACGCGTTTCGCACCAATTACTGAAGTGCCTAACCATCTATTACTGATTTCGGGCATCGTGGTGATTGTTTCCGTATTCGGCGATCTGGCTGAGAGTATGTTTAAACGTGTTTCCGGCATCAAAGACAGTAGTCAGCTTATCCCTGGGCATGGTGGTGTGCTAGATCGTATTGATAGTTTGACTGCGGCGATCCCTGTTTTCGCTGGATTGGTGTTTTTAGTTTCTTCTGGCTTTCAAATGTAAAGGTAAGCAATGGGTATCCTGTGGAATCTAGCCGCGTTTATTATCGTTTTAGGTATTCTTATTACGGTACATGAATTTGGACATTTTTGGGTAGCAAGACGCTGTGGCGTTTATGTTGAGCGTTTTTCTATTGGTTTTGGTAAAGCGATTTGGCGTAAAACAGATAAACATGGCACCGAATTTGTCGTTGCATGGATACCTTTAGGTGGCTATGTAAAAATGTTGGATGAGCGTGTCGCCGAAGTTGCACCAGAGCGTCGTCATCTCGCTTTTAACAATAAAACCGTCGGGCAAAGAGCCGCTATTGTTGCCGCCGGACCTATTGCAAATTTCTTATTAGCCATTGTGGCTTATTGGCTTGTTTTTATGATAGGGGTGCCGGCATTAAAGCCAATAATTGCAGATATTCGCCCTGATTCTATCGCAGAACAAGCAAAATTAACGCCGGGAATGGAACTAAAATCCGTTGCAGGTATCGAAACGCCTGATCAGAATGCTGTTCGTTTAGCATTAGTGAGTAAGATTGGTGCAAAAGAGGTGACTTTCGTTGTAACTCAGCCTAACTCTCTTTCTGAGAGTGAGAATATACTGAATTTGCAACAGTGGAATTTTGATCCTGAAAGACAAGATCCTATCGTATCCCTAGGCATCATGCCTGTTGGCGCACGGTTGGACTCTAAAGTTGTAGAAGTAACACCAGACTCTGCGGCTGAAAAAGCAGGTTTACAAGCAGGGGATCGGATCGTTAAAGTCGATGGTCAGCCAATTGATACTTGGCACCCATTTACTTATTTTGTTCGACAAAGCCCCAACAAAACGTTGGAACTGTTAGTTGAACGTAACGGTGCTTCTTTGGTGTTAAATATTACTCCTACAGCAATAGCGCTGAAAGATGGTAGCGAAGTTGGACAAGTGGGTGCGAAGCTACAAGTATTACCGCCAGATGAGCAATACTTGATAATGCAACAATACAACCCATTTTCAGCGTTATATGAAGCATCTGATAAAACATGGCAGTTAATGGGTTTGACTGTCAAAATGATTGGCAAGTTAGTGGTTGGTGATGTCAAGTTAACAAATCTTAGTGGACCGGTTTCTATCGCTAAAGGCGCTGGAATGTCTGCGGATTCAGGTTTTGTTTACTATTTGATGTTTATCGCACTTATCAGTGTCAATCTGGGGATCATTAATTTGTTTCCCCTGCCTGTCTTAGATGGTGGGCACCTGCTTTTCCTGGTTATCGAGAAGATAAAGGGAGGGCCGGTATCTGAGCGTGTACAAGATGTCTGTTATCGTTTCGGTGTTATGGCACTGATGCTGTTAATGGGACTTGCACTTTTCAATGATTTCTCTCGCTTATAATAAAATAAGCAGGGACCGGTTAGGAAAACACAAAACAACGATGGCGATGAAAAAGTTGCTTATAGCGTCGCTGCTGCTGGGCAGCGCCACTGCATACGGTTCAGACGGATTCGTAGTTCAGGACATTCAATTTGAAGGTCTTCAACGCGTCGCCGTTGGTGCAGCATTACTGAACATGCCTGTCCGAGTTGGAGATTCGGTCAGCGATGATGATATTAGTCGAACTATCCGTTCATTATTTGCGACAGGAAACTTCGATGATGTTCGGGTTCTGCGTGACGGAAATGTACTTATTGTTCAAGTTAAAGAGCGTCCAACAATTGCGAGTATTACTTTCTCAGGTAACAAAGCAATTAAAGAAGATATGCTTAAGCAAAATCTTGATGCTTCCAATATCCGTATTGGTGAAACACTTGACCGAACAATGTTGGCTAATATTGAGAAAGGTCTTGAAGATTTCTACTATAGTGTTGGTAAATATAACGCCACAGTAAAAGTTGTTGTGACTCCTCTTCCTCGTAACCGTGTTGATTTAAAACTGGTATTTGCCGAAGGTGTTTCAGCTACTATTCAACAAATCAATATTGTTGGTAATAAAGCATTTAGTACTGCTGAATTAGTTAACCGCTTCCAACTACGTGATGATGTGCCTTGGTGGAACTTAGCGGCTGATGAAAAATATCAGAAACAAAAACTCGCTGGTGACTTAGAGACATTACGAAGTTTTTATCTAGATCGTGGTTATGCCCGTTTTGATATTGAATCCACAAACGTTAGCTTAACGCCTGATAAAAAAGGTATTTATATTACTATTAACCTGAAAGAAGGTGATAAATACACGGTTGAAAGTACCGAAATCAATGGTAATACCGCAGGCTATACCAAAGAGATTGAAGATCTGATCCAAATCGCACCAGGCTCACTGTATAACGGTGCTCAAGTGACCAAAACAGAAAATGAAATTAAAAATCTATTAGGTCGCTATGGATACGCCTATCCACGGGTGATGACAAATCCTGAAATCAATGATGAAAATAAAACGGTAAAACTGCATGTTAACGTTGATGCAGGAAATCGTTTCTATGTGCGTCAAATCCGTTTTGCGGGTAATGATATAACCAAGGACTCTGTTTTACGTCGTGAAATGCGTCAAATGGAAGGGGCTTGGTTAGGTAGCGATTTAGTTGAACAAGGTAAAGAGCGTTTAAACCGTTTAGGTTATTTTGAAACAGTCGAAACGGAAACACAGCGTATTCCCGGATCACCTGATCAAGTTGATATCGTTTATCGTGTCAAAGAGCGTAATACGGGTTCACTTAACTTTGGTGTCGGTTTCGGTACAGAAAGTGGTGTCAGCTTCCAAGTTGGGGTAACACAGGATAACTGGTTAGGAACGGGGAATGCTGTTGCGATTAATGCCAGTAAAAATGATTACTCAACGTATGCTGAATTGTCAGTCACTGATCCTTACTTTACTGTAAATGGTGTCAGCTTAGGGGGTCGTATTTTCTATAACGATTTCCGAGCTAATGATGCAGATTTATCCGGCTATACCAATAAATCTTATGGGTTAGACGGCACCTTAGGTTTCCCTATCAATGAATATAACTCGGCTCGTCTTGGCTTAGGCTATACGCATAACGGCTTGTCACGGATGGAACCTCAAGTGGCGATGTGGCGTTATCTTGAAAGTATGGGGGAAAACCCAGGCTTTGATAAACGCGAATCCTTTAATGCGGATGACTATACTGTCAGTCTTGGGTGGACATTTAATAACTTAAACCGTGGTTTCTTCCCAACCTCTGGGGCAAGAAGTAATTTAAGTGGGCGTATTACCATACCGGGTTCTGATAACAAGTACTATAAAGTAACTTGGGACGGTATGGCTTATTACCCTCTTGATGAAAAAGAGTCTTGGGTCACCTTGTTCAAAGGTCGTTTAGGTTACGGTGACGGTTTAGGGGGTAAAGAATTACCCTTCTATGAAAACTTCTATGCCGGTGGTTCTGGTACAGTGCGTGGTTTCCGTTCCAATAATATCGGTCCTAAAGCGATTTATTTGAAAAAAATTGCAAAAGATGGGCGTACGATAATTGATCCTTCATTATCTAGCGATGCGGTCGGTGGTAATGCTATGGCAGTCGCCAGCTTTGAACTGATCACACCAACGCCATTTATTGATGATAAATATTCCTCATCCGTCAGAACTTCAATGTTTGTTGATGCGGGTACGGTATGGGATACCAACTGGAACAGTACTAATTCTAATTGGACTGCTGGTATGCCTGATTTTGGTAAGGCAAGTAATATACGTGTTTCAACCGGTGTGGCTTTACAGTGGTTATCACCTTTAGGTCCGTTAGTCTTCTCTTATGCGAAGCCAATTAAAGATTACGAAGGCGATAAATCTGAGCAATTCCAGTTTAATATTGGTAGAACGTGGTAGCGATGTAAGTAAAGTTGATGTCTTTTCTATATATTGAGAAAAGACATCTCATATCTGACAAAAAATTTATTTTGGGTTTTAAGGAGTCTATCGTGAAAAAATTGTTATGTGCCGCTGCCCTAGGAATGGCATTGACGATGTCAGCAGGCACTCAAGCTGCAGATAAAGTAGGTGTTGTGAACATCGGTCAAGTTCTCCAAAAAGTGCCTAACCGTGATGCGGTAGAGAAACAATTGGAAAATGAATTTAAATCACGTGATACCGAATTGCAAAATTTAGGTAAAGCATTACAAACTGCGGTTGAGAAATACCAAAAAGATGCACCAACCATGAATGCGACACAACGTGCTAATACAGAAAAAGATCTGGTTGCTAAACGTGAAGCTTATGCACAAAAAGCACAAGCTTTTGAGCAAGACTTTAGCCGTCGTCAAGCAGAAGAGCGTAATAAAATCATGAAACGCGTATTAGACGCTGTTGATGCTGTAGCGAAAAAAGAAGGTTATGATGTGATTTTAGATGCAAACACTGTTCCTTATTTCGCAGACGGTAAAGATATTACTGCTCAGGTTCAAAAACAGGTTAAATAATAGATGTTTTCAATTCGATTAGCTGATCTTGCTCAGCAATTGAATGCACAGTTACACGGCGATGGTGATATCACTATCGCCGGTCTTGCTTCAATGGGCTTAGCAAATGGTGAACAAATTACCTTTCTTTCCGATAGTCGCTATCGTGAAAAATTAAGTGAATGTCAGGCCGCTGCGGTGGTATTAACAGAGGCTGATCTTCCTTTTTGTCCTGTTGCTGCACTGGTGGTGAAAAATCCTTATCTGGCTTATGCACAAATGGCTCAGATTATGGATACTACGCCCGCGCCAGCACAAGATATACATCCTTCTGCTGTTATTGCCGCTGATGCTAAATTAGGGAATAACGTCTCAATTGGTGCAAATGCGGTCATTGAGTCAGGTGTTGAGTTAGGTAATAACGTAGTTATTGGTGCAGGATGTTTTATTGGTAAAAAAGCACATATCGGCGATAATAGCCGTTTGTGGGCAAATGTCTCTGTTTATCATGAAGTTATCATTGGTAAAGATTGTTTAGTACAATCTGGTACTGTCATTGGTTCTGATGGTTTTGGTTATGCCAATGAGCGTGGCAATTGGATTAAAATTCCTCAGTTAGGCTCAGTGATCATTGGTGACCGTGTCGAAATTGGTGCATGTACTACCATCGATAGAGGCGCATTAGATAACACAGTTATCGGTAATGGTGTTATCATTGATAACCAGTGCCAAATCGCACATAACGTCATTATTGGTGACAATACTGCTGTGGCAGGTGGTGTCATCATGGCGGGGAGCCTGAAAATTGGGCGTTACTGTATGATTGGTGGAGCAAGTGTTATCAATGGTCACATGGAAATTTGTGATAAAGTTACGGTAACAGGAATGGGGATGGTTATGCGTCCTATCACTGAACCTGGGGTTTATTCTTCTGGCATTCCGTTACAACCGAATAAAGCATGGCGTAAAACCGCAGCACTGGTGCTGCGAATTGATGAAATGCAAAAAAGGCTAAAGTCGCTAGAACGTCAAGTAGAAAATAGCGACAAGTAACAAGTAGCATCTTTTACGGTTGTTGTTACCTATTTTGCGACCTGCGCGTTAACTCCCTTTTTGAGTCACAGCAGGTCGTGTCATTCTTAATTAGATTCAGTTTTATTAGACAGGAAGAGTATTGCAATGAGTGATAATCATACTCTGCAAATCGAAGAAATTTTAGATTTACTTCCACACCGTTACCCATTTTTATTGGTTGACCGTGTCCTTGATTTTGAAGAAGGGAAATTTCTAAGAGCAGTAAAAAATGTATCTTTTAATGAGCCTTTCTTTCAAGGTCACTTCCCAGGCAAACCTATTTTCCCTGGTGTACTGATCCTCGAAGCAATGGCGCAGGCAACAGGTATTTTAGCATTCAAAAGCGTAGGAAAACTGGAACCCGGTGAACTTTACTATTTTGCTGCTATTGACGGTGCTCGCTTTAAACGTCCTGTCTTACCTGGAGACCAAATGGTTCTTGAGGTTGAATTCATTAAAGAACGCCGTGGCGTTGCACGCTTTAAAGGCGTCGCTAAAGTTGATGGAGAAATTGCCTGCGAAGCTGAGATGATGTGTGCTCGCCGCCGTGAGGTCTAGCTTATGATTGATAAATCCGCAGTAATTCACCCTTCTTCAATTATTGAAGAGGGTGCGGTAATTGGTGCTAATGTTCGCATTGGCCCTTTTTGCGTTATTGGTAGCCATGTTGAGATTGGTGAAGGTACAGATATCAAATCTCATGTGGTTATTAATGGCCATACGCGCATTGGCCGTGATAATCAGATTTACCAATTTGCCTCTATCGGTGAAGTAAACCAAGATCTGAAATATCGTGGTGAGCCGACCCAAGTCATTATTGGTGATCGCAATCTTATCCGCGAAAGTGTCACTATTCATCGTGGTACGACACAGGGCGGTAATATTACTAAAATTGGCAATGATAACTTATTGATGATCAATACCCATGTTGCTCATGATTGTATCATTGGCGATCGCTGTATTATTGCAAATAACGGTACTTTAGGTGGACATGTCACTTTAGGTGATTATGTGATAATCGGTGGTATGAGTGCGGTTCACCAATTTTGTCAGATTGGTTCACATGTCATGGTGGGCGGCTGTTCCGGTGTAGCACAAGATGTTCCTCCTTTTGTGATTGCACAAGGAAACCATGCCACCCCTTATGGTTTGAATATTGAAGGATTAAAACGTCGCGGTTTTGCAAAAGAAGATCTGCATGCCATTCGTAACGCTTACAAGATACTTTATCGTAATGGTAAAACGCTTGAAGAAGCGCGAGAAGAGATTGCCCAATTAGCCGCAGACAATAATAATCAGTATGTAAAAATATTCAGTGATTTTCTGGAAAACTCAGCAAAATCAAACCGCGGTATTATTCGCTAATTAGGATATGACCTTGTCAGGCCAATCATCTATAAAACAGCGTCCGTTAGTTATCGGCCTTGTGGCTGGTGAAACGTCCGGTGATATCTTGGGCGCGGGATTAATCCGCGCTCTTAAACAAATGCATCCCAATATTCGTTTTGTTGGTGTCGCAGGTCCTTTGATGCAAGCAGAAGGTTGTGAAGCTTGGTATGAAATGGAAGAGCTTGCGGTGATGGGGATCGTGGAAGTACTTGAACGTTTGCCACGATTATTGAAGATCAGAAAAGATCTCACTCAACGCTTTACACAACTTAAGCCAGATGTTTTTGTTGGTATTGATGCTCCTGATTTTAATATCACCCTTGAAGGTCGCTTAAAACAAAAAGGGTTGAAAACTATCCATTATGTCAGTCCATCAGTATGGGCTTGGCGTCAAAAACGGGTTTTTAAAATTGGTAAAGCAACGGATTTGGTTTTAGCTTTCCTTCCTTTTGAAAAAGCGTTTTACGATAAATATCAGGTTCCTTGTCGCTTTATCGGTCATACAATGGCTGATGCAATTGCGTTACACCCTGATAAAAAAGCGGCTCGTGAACACCTAGGTATTGATCAAGAGGCAATCTGTTTAGCTCTGCTACCAGGAAGTCGGCATTCTGAAGTGGAAATGCTCAGTGCGGACTTTATAAAAACAGCGCAGCGATTAAAGCAACAGATCCCCGCATTACATATTGTTGTCCCTTTGGTAAATGCGAAGCGACGGGCACAATTTGAACAAATACATCAAAGTGTTGCCCCAAAACTTGAAATCCAACTCTTAGATGGACAAGCAAGAGAGGCGATGACCGCCAGTGATGCGACTTTATTAGCATCTGGTACAGCCGCCTTAGAATGCATGTTAACGAAATGCCCGATGGTAGTGGGTTATCGTATGAAACCATTTACCTTTTGGTTAGCAAAAAAATTAGTTAAAACGCCCTATGTCTCTTTACCCAATTTATTAGCAGGACGGGAAATAATTAAAGAGTTGTTGCAAGAAGAGTGCACACCAGAAGCACTGGCAGAACAATTACTCCCCCTATTAACGGATGCGGAAAAAGCACAACACTTAAAAGAGATATTTTTACAATTACACTCAGCTATCCGTTGTCGTGCTGATGAGCAAGCAGCGAATGCAGTTTTAGAATTAGCAGGTCAATAATGGAATTTGTCTATCCTAAAGCAAACCTAATTGCTGGCGTCGATGAAGTCGGTCGCGGACCATTGGTGGGTGCGGTAGTTACTGCTGCGGTGATCCTCGATCCAGCTAATCCGATTCAAGGATTAATGGACTCGAAAAAATTGACCGAGAAAAAACGCAATGCGCTTTATGATGAAATAAAAGAAAAAGCATTATGTTGGGCTATTGGACGTGCTGAGCCTGAAGAGATAGATAAACTGAATATTCTTTGGGCAACGATGAAAGCCATGGAGCGTGCTGTCGCGGGATTATCCATAACGCCTGATATGGTCTTAGTCGACGGAAACCGTTGTCCTAACTTGCCAATGGCATCTCAAGCGGTGATTAAAGGTGATAGTTTAGTTCAAGAAATTAGCGCAGCGTCAATACTGGCTAAAGTTACCCGTGATAGGGAAATGGAACAGCTAGATAAACTTTATCCTGATTATGGCTTTGCCAAACATAAAGGCTATCCAACAGCCTTCCATATGGAAAAACTGGCTTCATTAGGGGCAACGCCTTATCATCGTAAAAGTTTTGCGCCTGTAAAACGTGCTTTAAATTTAGTCTAATCCACAGAGTAATTAATAAGATATGGCAGATCCTCGTTTTATCCATCTAAGGGTACACAGCGATTATTCAATGATCGATGGATTGGCAAAAACAGGGCCTCTTGTGAAGAAAGTGGCTTCGCTGGGTATGCCTGCTTTTGCAATTACAGATTTCACTAACTTATGTGGGTTAGTGAAATTTTATGGTGCGGCTCATGGTGCCGGTATCAAACCTATTGTTGGTGCAGATGTCTATCTGGAAACGGAACTATTAGGTGATGAATACGCGCATTTAACCATTCTCGCCCGTGATAATGTGGGATATCAAAACCTAACACTATTGATTTCTGAAGCTTATAAACATGGTTATGGTGCTGCCGGACCGGTTATCAAACAAGAGTGGTTAACAACATATAAAGAAGGTCTCTTGTTGCTTTCTGGCGGTAGAATGGGAGATGTTGGTAAATTCCTACTACGCGGTAATCGAGCTTTAGTTGAGCAATGTCTTGAATATTATCAAACGCACTTTCCTGATAGCTATTATTTAGAGCTTATTCGTACTGGGCGTCCAGATGAAGAGAGCTACTTACACGAAGCTGTAGCCTTAGCATCAGAAAAAGGGCTTCCTGTTGTTGCGACAAATGATGTCCGTTTTCTGGATAGTGATGATTTTGATGCTCATGAAATTCGCGTGGCTATTCATGATGGTTTCACATTATCCGATCCTAAACGTCCTAAACACTACAGTCCTCAGCAATATATGCGCACAGAAGAAGAGATGTGTGAGCTTTTTGCTGATATTCCTGAAGCATTAGAAAACAGTGTTGAAATAGCCAAACGCTGTAATGTGACTATTCGTTTAGGTGAATACTTTCTTCCTCAATTCCCGACTGGGGATATGAGTACAGAAGATTTCTTAATTAAAAAGTCCAAAGAGGGCTTAGAAGAGCGCCTTGCCTTTTTATTTCCTGATCCGCAAGAGAGAGAAAAGCGACGTCCTGAATACGATGAGCGCCTTGAGATTGAACTTAAAGTTATTAACCAGATGGGATTCCCCGGTTACTTTTTGATAGTGATGGAATTTATCCAGTGGTCTAAAGATAACGGTGTTCCTGTAGGGCCAGGACGTGGTTCAGGTGCTGGCTCACTGGTGGCTTATTCGCTTAAGATAACAGATCTCGATCCTCTTGAGTTTGATCTACTGTTTGAACGTTTTCTTAATCCAGAACGTGTATCAATGCCTGACTTTGACGTTGACTTCTGTATGGAGAAGCGCGATAGAGTTATTGATCACGTTGCGGATATGTATGGTCGTGATGCCGTATCACAGATCATTACCTTTGGTACTATGGCAGCCAAAGCTGTTATTCGAGATGTTGGGCGTGTTTTAGGACACCCTTATGGCTTTGTTGATAGAATTTCCAAGCTTGTTCCCCCAGATCCGGGAATGACGTTAGAAAAAGCTTTTGCCGCAGAGCCTCAGTTACCTGAAATTTACGAAGCTGATGAAGAAGTGAAATCGCTTATTGATATGGCGCGTAAATTAGAAGGGGTAACCCGTAATGCGGGTAAGCATGCCGGTGGTGTCGTTATTTCTCCAACCAAAATTACCGACTTTGCGCCACTTTATTGCGATCCGGAAGGGAATAACCCGGTTACACAATTTGATAAGAATGATGTTGAATATGCCGGTCTTGTTAAATTTGACTTCTTAGGGTTAAGAACGCTGACGATAATCAACTGGGCATTAGAAATGATTAATGCTCGACGGGCTAAAAAATCACTTGAGCCTGTTGATATATCAGCCATTTCATTAACCGATCAGCGTAGCTTCGATATGTTGCAACGCTCTGAAACCACCGCGGTATTCCAGTTAGAATCCCGTGGTATGAAAGATCTGATAAAGCGTCTGCGACCAGACTGCTTCGAAGATATGATTGCGTTAGTTGCACTGTTTCGCCCGGGGCCTTTACAGTCGGGGATGGTGGATAACTTTATCGACCGAAAACACGGTGTTGAAGAGATTTCCTACCCTGATGTTAAATGGCAACATGAGAGCTTACAGCCTGTATTAGAGCCAACTTATGGTGTTATCTTGTATCAAGAACAAGTGATGCAGATAGCACAGGTACTTGCCGGTTATACCTTGGGTGGCGCGGATATGTTACGACGCGCGATGGGTAAGAAAAAACCAGAGGAGATGGCAAAACAGCGCTCTGTGTTTGAAGCGGGGGCGATTAAAAATGGTGTTGATGGCGAATTAGCCATGAAAATCTTTGACTTGGTAGAGAAATTTGCCGGTTATGGATTTAACAAATCGCACTCAGCGGCTTATGCCTTAGTTTCTTATCAAACGCTCTGGTTAAAAGCTCATTATCCTGCGGAGTTTATGGCGGCAGTTATGACTGCCGATATGGATAATACCGAAAAAGTGGTCGGTCTGGTGGATGAATGTTGGCGAATGGGGTTAAAAGTCCTTCCTCCAGATATTAATAGTGGGCTTTATCATTTCCATGTTAATGATGAAGGCGAAATAGTGTATGGCATAGGGGCTATCAAAGGGGTTGGAGAAGGCCCTATTGAGGCAATTGTCGAAGCGCGTCAACAAGGTGGTCATTTTAAAGATATTTTTGATCTCTGTGCGAGAACAGAAACCAAAAAATTGAATCGCCGAGTGATGGAAAAACTGATAATGTCAGGCGCATTTGATAAATTAGGGCCTCACCGTGCAGCATTAATGTCTTCGCTTGAAGATGCCTTAAAGGCGGCAGATCAACACGCAAAAGCGGAAGCCATTGGGCAATCCGATATGTTTGGTGTATTGGCAGAAGCCCCAGAGCAAGTGGAACGTTCTTATGCCAATGTACCTAAATGGCCAGATCAAGTTGTTTTAGAAGGTGAGCGAGAAACCCTCGGTTTATATTTAACGGGACATCCCATCACCCGTTATCTAAAAGAAATTGAACGATATGCGGCAGGAACCCGTCTAAAAGATCTAGTACCTACCCCCCGAGGTCAGATGGTAAAAGTGGCAGGATTAGTCCTTGCTTCGAAAGTCTTTACCACTAAACGAGGGAATAGAATTGGTATATGTACGTTAGATGATCGTTCTGGTCGTTTGGAAATTATGTTATTTTCCGATGCATTAGATAAATACCAACATCTATTGGAACAAGATCGGATTTTAATTGCTACCGGGCAGGTCAGCTTTGATGATTTCAACGGTGGGCTTAAAATGACAGTCCGCGAATTAATGGATATTAACGAAGCGCGTGAAAAATATGCTCGAGGGCTTGCTATCTCGTTATCAGACAGGCAAATTAATGAGCAATTATTAAATCGTCTTCGCGGCGTTTTAGAACCTCATCGTTCAGGCACGATCCCGGTTCATCTTTATTTTCAAAAGCATGATGCCTGTGCACGTTTGCGTTTTGGTGCAACATGGCGAGTAACGCCGACTGATATGCTTTTGACCGATCTGCGAACTCTGCTGGGTAATGAGCAGGTGGAATTAGAATTTGACTAGAATAGGAATGTTATGAGTCTTAATTTTCTGGATTTTGAACAGCCAATTGCCGAGTTAGAAGCGAAAATCGATTCGCTAACCGCAGTTAGCCAACATGATGAAAAAATTGATATTAATATTGATGAAGAAGTTGCACGCTTAAGAGAAAAAAGTTTAGAACTTACTCGAAAAATTTTCTCTGATCTTGGTGCATGGCAAGTGGCACAACTTGCTCGTCATCCATTAAGACCTTATACCCTTGATTATATTAATCGTGTTTTTACTGATTTTCAGGAGTTAGCGGGTGATCGCGCTTATGCTGATGATAAAGCGATTGTCGGTGGTATTGCTCGTTTAGACGGTCGTCCGGTGATGATCATTGGTCATCAAAAAGGACGTGAAACGAAAGAAAAAATTCGTCGTAATTTTGGTATGCCAGCTCCTGAAGGTTATCGCAAAGCGCTACGTTTAATGGAAATGGCACAACGTTTTAAATTACCTATTATCACTTTTATTGATACTCCGGGAGCTTATCCGGGGGTGGGCGCTGAAGAGCGTGGACAATCAGAAGCGATTGCTCGTAATTTAAGAGAAATGTCTCGCTTTGGTGTGCCAATTATTTGTACCGTTATTGGCGAAGGTGGCTCTGGTGGTGCTTTGGCGATTGGTGTGGGTGATAAAGTGAATATGTTGCAGTACAGCACCTATTCCGTTATTTCGCCAGAAGGTTGTGCTTCTATTCTATGGAAGAGTGCTGATAAAGCACCATTAGCTGCTGAAGCTATGGGGATCACGGCAAATCGTTTAAAAGAATTAAAATTGATTGATACGGTGATCCCTGAACCTTTAGGTGGTGCTCATCGTCATTATGATGAAATGGCTGCATCACTAAAAGCGCAGCTAAAAGCTGATTTAGCGCAGTTAGATGAGTTTGATACAGAAGAGCTCACTAACCGCCGTTATCAACGCTTAATGGAATATGGCTATTGCTGATTGAGCGGGTACTTAGCTAGCTATTAAAAAGATCACTCCCCATGCTATAGCATGGGGTTTTTTTATGGCGAATAGGAGCAGGCTATTATCGCGCCACTATCACTCCAGCTAATTTTTCTTTTATAAAACTATTTCTATTATTAATAGTAATAGCTTGTGATGCTTTCATTTTTAATTATATATCAATATGTTAACTCGATCTCAAATATAAGATTTATGTTTATCTTTGCTTAAAAAATACGTAACCCTACCTATGATTTGATAAGGCTTATCGTTAATCAAAGAAGGAAAAGTTATGATTTCATTTAGCAACAAAGTAGGCATTATCACCGGAGGTAATAGTGGTATCGGTTTAGCTAGCGCTGAGAAATTTTTATCACTAGGGGCATCGGTTATTATTACTGGAAGTCATTTAGGTCGTGGGGAAAAAGCACAAAAGTATTTGCAAGATAAAGGGTTTTCCGCAGAATTTGTACAAATGGATGCCACCAATGAGCAAGATAATCAACAACTGGTTAAGCATGTAGTAAAACATTATGGCAAAGTGGATTTTTTATTTGCTAATGCGGGTGTTTTAACCGATACCGTTGCCGATAAATTACATTACGATCAATGGAAAAAAGTGCTTGATGTTAATCTTAATGGACTATTTCTTATTAACCGCGCGGTTATTCAACATTGGTTAGAAACTAAAACCACAGGGGCTATTGTTAACTGTAGTTCAATCTGCTCTTTTGTCGGCCAGCATGCATTTCCTGCTTATTGCTCCTCTAAAGGGGGCATTAAATTACTCACACAAACGTTAGCGCTTGATTATGCCAGTCAAGGTATTCGTGTTAATGCTGTTTGTCCAGGCTATATTGATACTCCTTTATTAGAGGGGCGTGAATTAGACAAACAAAAACTCGTCGCTTTACACCCTATTGGTCGGTTAGGTACAGCTGAAGAGGTGGCTAATGTTGTTGCCTTTTTAGCAAGTGATGCCGCCTCGTTTGTCACAGGGGCTTCTTATCTCGTTGATGGTGGCTTTACGGCATAATTAAACCCATGACAGCGATGAGGACAGCATTTTCTTAGTATCGTTATCAGCTTAAGTGAAAAGCTATATTCTGCTTTCTTTTTTATTATGTTGTGGCGAAAGGTTGTGTTCGTGCAAAATGCAATGGAAAGGCTTAACATAACCCATTGAATTCCTCGATAACTGATAATGCTATGGAACTGAAAAATTGTCCTCTTATTAACGAAATTAAACGACAAATTGGCTCTCATACTCATATTTTAGTGGGTTTTAGTGGTGGAGTTGATTCAACCGTTTTATTGCATGGGTTGGTTTGCTTACGTGATAAATATCAACTTCCTTTAGAATTAACGGCAATTTATGTTCATCATGGATTGAATTCAAAAGCCGATGATTGGCTCACGCATTGCGAACATTTTTGTCATAACTGGCAGGTCAGTTTTATCAGTGAAAGAGTACAAGTCAATGGGAAAGAAGGGGGGATTGAGCAGGGTGCCAGAGAAGCGCGCTATCAAGCTTATCGCCAATATTTACAGCCTAATCAAGTTTTAGTGACGGCACAACATCAAGATGATCAAGCGGAAACTTTCCTATTAGCGCTTAAACGCGGTAGTGGACCGGCAGGGTTGTCTTCAATGCCTGCAAAAATGCCTTTTGAACAAGGGTATTTATTACGACCATTACTTAATATCACACGTGAGCAAATCGAAGCTTATGCACATGAGCACGGTTTATTATGGATTGAGGATGATAGTAATCAAGATGATCGCTATGATCGCAATTTCTTACGTTTACATGTTATGCCTCTATTGACTCAGCGCTGGCCACATTTTTCTCAAGCTGTCACTCGTAGTGCCGCACTGTGTGGTGAACAAGAAGCGCTCTTAGATGAGTTACTCGAAGTAGAATTGCAGCAATTGATTGATGAGCATCAGAGTTTAGATATCAATTTATTGTCCCGCTGTAGCGAAATAAAACGTAATGCATTGTTGCGTCGTTGGTTTGCTAAATGTAATAAAAGCATGCCATCAAGATCTCAATTGTCGCGGCTATGGCAAGAAGTTGCTTTAGCTAAAGCAGATGCAGAGCCACGGTTACGTTTTTTCCAAGATGAAATTAGGCGTTATCAACAACGCCTCTATCTTGTGCCAGTTATGGAAGAACTAACGGATAGGGTTATCGAATGGTCATTATCACAACCTTTAATTTTGCCTAATCAGTTAGGGATATTAGTGGTGAGTCGTGATAGCGGTAAAACAATCTGCAGAGCACCGTTAGCAGATGAAAAAGTGACGGTTCGTTTTGGCTTAACGGCTTCATCTTTACGTATTGTTGGGCGAGATTTGGCCAGATCAAGCAAGAAAATTTGGCAAGAGCTTAATATTGCCCCATGGCAAAGAACTCGTATCCCATTGATTTATTATAACGATACATTAATTGCAGCGGTTAATACTTTTGTGACTTTAGAGGGAAATGCAACAACAGAACAAAGTATAACAATTGAGTGGCAAGCGTCGTAAACAACCGCCGTAATTGGCGGTTGTTTATGTAAATAGTTATTCAGATTTGATTATGATAGTGCCAAGTTCGGGATGAGAAAAACTGGCAATAATATCCAGTCGTAAATCTTTTGCACCCTCAGATGTTTTTACTTTCAGATATTCAACTTTTTTACTTAAAAAGAGATCATCTGCGACACCATCAATTTGCTCACCATTATGTAATTCAATATGGAGTGTTAAGCCTCGTTGGCAAGCTAACTCCAAATATTCATAATCATCACAATTAATTGGTTGATATTCTGTATTTGTTGACATATTCCCTCACCACTCGTTCGTGGCGGTATTGCCGCCAGTGAATAATTCAGAATAAAATCATTATGCTGTTATTCGAAGTGATCACAATAGTTATTGTGATAATTTTCTGAAATAGTGCATTCTGCGACAAGATTTAAGAATTTATACTAAAACGTAGTGTAATTATCTTAAAGGGGGTTTTATTCACCCTTTTTGCTTAAAAAAATGCTAAACTAGCATTGAAAACGAGAAATTAGAAAGTACCCAGAACTTAGGGAGTTGATGATGGGGAAAAAACTTTTATTTGCAGCCATTGCTGCAGGGTTATTTATTATGTCAGGCTGCCAGAATAATATTGGCCTGTCACTCGATGGTAAAATTGTTGATCAAACATATAACAGTATTCTACCTTGTGCCGATTGTTCTGGTATCGACACGACTATTCTTGTCAATCAAGATGGCTCTTATGTAATGGAGCAAAGTTACCAAGGCACTTCTGATGACAATCGAAGTTTTTTTGAGTCAGGTACTTGGTCATTAAGTAAAGATAAACTGACCTTGACTAATAGTTATGGCGAGAAGAGTTACTATTTACCTCGTGAAGATAAATTAGTTATGTTGGATATCGATGGTAATGTAATTAATTCGGGTCTTAATTATACCTTAGCAAAGGTTCAACCTAAGCAGTTAGCGGGTGAATTTACCTATTTTGCTGACGCTGGAACCTTTAAAGATTGCCAATCTGGACGTGTCTATGCCGCTGATGGATTAGTATTAGAAAAAGGCTATTTTGCTACAGGCGTTGATGGCGGAACACCTGTCTATCTAGAGGTCAGAGGTTACTATAGTATTCGTCCTTCAATGGAAGATGGACAGTATGATCGTGCATTAGTGGTTACCGATAATAAACCGCGCTTTGATCGTCATGGCTCTTGCAATAGCCGTCGTAATAGCAGAAGTTAATTCATTATAAAAAAACCGCTTTAAATAAAGCGGTTTTTTTACGTTAACAAAAGTGGTAACAGCAGTCGTTAAGTTTGGTCAGTTTAGCCCAATAAGGGCTAAACAATATTAGATGGATTAAGCTAGTTGCTCTTTAATAAAGGCAACAACATCATTCACATTGACCAGCGATTTATCATCACTACGGCGTGCTTTATACTCAACTTGTTCGTTATCCAGATTACGATCACCAATCACGATGGTGTGCGGTACACCAATCAGTTCCATATCTGCAAACATCACACCTGGGCGCTCTTTGCGATCATCAAATAAAACATCAATACCCTGTGCACGTAAGTCAGCATAGAGTTTCTCTGCTACTTCTTTTACACGATAAGAACGATGCATGTTCATTGGTAAAATGGCAACTTGGAAAGGTGCGATAGCATCAGGCCAGATAATACCACGAGCATCGTGATTTTGTTCGATTGCCGCTGCAACGATACGAGTAATACCAATACCATAACAACCCATAGTCACAACTTGGTTATGGCCTTCTTCGTTTTGTACCGTCGCTTTTAATGCTTCAGAATATTTCTTACCTAGTTGGAAGATATGACCGACTTCAATACCACGTTTGATAAGTAAAGTACCTTTACCATCTGGGCTTGGATCACCTTCGACAACATTACGGATATCCGCCATTTCAGCAAGAGGTAAATCACGCTCCCAGTTAATACCAAAGTAGTGTTTACCATCAATATTTGCACCAGCACCAAAATCGCTCATAACAGATACAGCGCGATCGATAATGATTGGTAATGGCAAGTTAATTGGACCAAGAGAGCCTGGACCTGCATTAACAGCTTGGCGGATCTCTTCTTCAGTCGCGAAAACTAAAGGTGAAGCGACAATGCTACATTTTTCTGCTTTTATTTCATTGAGCTCATGATCACCACGGACTAATAAAGCCACTAATTTATGACCACTTTCTTCAGTTGCATGAACAATAAGTGTTTTAACTGTTTTTTCAATAGGCAGATTAAATTGTTCAACTAATTCAGCAATAGTTTTTGCGTTTGGTGTATCTACTAAACGTAACTCTTTTGTTGCTGGTGAACGAGGTGTTGCTGGCATAACCGCTTCTGCTAATTCAATATTAGCAGCATAGTCAGATGCTGTTGAGAATACGATATCATCTTCTCCGCTATCTGCTAATACTTGGAATTCATGAGAGGCACTACCACCAATAGAGCCTGTATCAGCTAATACTGGACGGAAGTCTAAACCAATACGAGTAAAGATATTGCTATAGGCTTGATACATTCTGTCGTAAGTCTCTTGTAGAGACTCTTGAGAGATATGGAATGAATAGGCATCTTTCATGATAAACTCACGTGAACGCATAACACCAAAGCGCGGGCGTACTTCATCACGGAATTTAGTTTGAATTTGGTAAAGGTTGAGTGGTAGTTGTTTGTAAGAGGTGATTTCATTACGAACAATATCGGTCACCACTTCTTCATGGGTTGGACCTAAAACAAAAGGACGCTCACCGCGATCTGTAAAACGCAACAATTCTGGGCCATATTGTTCCCAACGGCCACTTTCTTGCCATAGATCAGCAGGCTGAACAACCGGCATTGAAATTTCAAGTGAGCCTGCGTTGTCCATCTCTTCACGAACAATTTTCTCAATTTTTCTCAGGACACGAACACCAGTCGGCATCCAATCATAAAGACCAGATGCGAGTTTACGGATCATACCTGCGCGAAGCATGAGTTGATGGCTGACAATTTCGGCATCAGCAGGCGTCTCTTTCAAAGTAGAGAGCAAATAGTGGCTAGTACGCATTATTAGGTTCCATTAGAACAAAAATACTTAGGCTGACTGTCAGGCCAGTCTACATCAATATAAATAGAGAAAGTCTTTAGTCTACCAGTGACTTAGGTTTGCCAAAAGAGGCAAAGCATTTTTTTCAATCTGATTTGCTTAAAGACAAGAAGTTTCAATGTTAGTAAGTGCAAGTTAGCGCGGTTCTATACTAAGAACAAGTGTTTGCTGCCCATTGACTTGCCAACGAATATTAAAATCCAGTAAATGCACGGCATATACTCTATCACTTTGTTCGTTTTTTTTATAAGCAGGACGCGGATCTTGTTGCAATACTTGAGTGATAAATCGCATAAGATGAGGATATTGATGAGAGTAATATTGTAACTGCTGTGTGGCATCTTCAGAAAAAAGAATCTCCATCTCTTCATGAGGAGCATATTGGGCAAAGCCTGCTGTTGCATCAGCAATAGATTCAGCATAGGGAAGGTACGGCTTGATATCAATAATGGGGGTTCCATCAATAAGATCTAGACTGCCTAGTTGCAAGATCACCGATTGCTTTTCAATAATGATATCTTTTAGCTCGACTAATGACATGCCGATAGCATTAGGGCGAAAAGTTGAGCGAGTGGCGAAAACCCCGAGTTTGCTATTCCCCCCTAATCTTGGCGGGCGCACTAATGGATGCCAACCTTGTTGCGCTGTTTGATGAAAAATAAATAATAACCAAAGATGGCTAAATTGTTCTAAGCCTCTTACTGCATCAGGATGATTATAAGGTGTGTGTAGTAGTAGCTGGCCTACGCCATCCTGGACTAATCCAGGTTGGCGAGGAACGGCAAATTTCTCTTTATAAGGGCTAATAATATGCCCTATAGATGTTATTTGGTAGCTATTCATTGAGTAATTAATAGTGCTGAACCTTCACAGATTGCCGATTGATAGCAACCCATTCCTGTGACTATTTGGCATTCATGTAATAAAACTGCATTCGCATTTTTATAAGCCGCTTTGATAGCCATTCTTTTTTTCGCAGCAGGTAAGCTTGCGGGTGGATCTTGTAGTGTTTGTCGGCAAGATTCACCGGCAACAACACCTAAATCTTTAAAAGGCGCACCTAAAAGATCTTCTGTTTTTTCAACAATGCGAACAGGAGATAAAGTTTGCTGTTTGGGCTTTTGTGGTTGGCCAGGTTTATTTAAACGCATATCCGTAAACTTAGACTGATCAACATCAGATGATTTCTGCATTGAACAGCCGGTCATAAACAGCGCTATAATGCCAATAAGTAGCAAGCGCATGTGCATGGGTATATCCTCTTTATTATTGTCTATACAAAAATTAAACCGCCCTAATTTAATGCAAATTAGCCCAGTAAAAAAGAGAAAGGCGAACAAATGTCCGCCTTTTTTATTATTAAGTTGAGTTGTGAGATGATTACCAACCTTTTACTGCACCACCGTTAAAAATCTTATTCGCAGCGCTATCAACTTCATCTGTTTGATAAGATTGAATAAATTTCTTCACATTTTCATCATCTTTATTGTCTTCACGGGCAACAATAATATTGACATAAGGTGAATCTTTATCTTCAACAAAAATACCATCTTTTGCTGGAGTTAAGTTAACTTGACTCGCATAGGTTGTATTAATAACCGCTAAGTAGATTTTTTGATCATCTAAAGAGCGCGGTAATTGTGGTGCTTCTAACTCAACTAATTGTATGTTTTTCGGATTTTCAATGATATCCAGTTTAGTCGGTAATAAACCAACCCCTTCCTTTAATTTCACTAATCCTACTTTTTCTAAAAGTAGCAGTGAACGACCTAAGTTAGTTGGATCATTAGGGATAGCCACTTGTGCACCATCGGGTAAATCTGCTAAATCCGTTATTTTTTTAGAATAACCAGCAATAGGGTAAATAAAGGTATTACCTACAGCCGTAATTTTGTAATTACGATCTTTGATTTGTTGATCTAAATAAGGCTTATGTTGAAAGGCATTAATATCAATATCACCACGGCTTAATGATTCATTCGGCATGACAAAGTCATTGAAAGTGACGAGTTCAACATTAAGTCCATATTTATCTTTAGCGACTTGTTTAGCAACTTCAGCAACTTGTTGTTCAGAACCAGAAATAACCCCCACACGGATATGATTGGGATCTTTTTCTTTTTCGCCACAACCTGCTAAAGCTAAAGCACCGACTAACGCACTGACTACAGCAAGTGATTTAAATTTCAATGACATAGATTTACCCTTTCTTTGAACTGGTTAAATAAAAGGTTTCATACAAACTACATTTATTGATTAGATAGTAGATGAATAGAAACCTTTAATTCATTTATTTATGTGTTGTCAGTTTAACTAAACGATCGCCAATAAACTGAATGATAAAAACAAGAATAACAAGTAGTACAATGACGGTATTCATTACTGTGGCATTATAGCCCACATAACCATACTGATAACCAATTTGACCTAAACCACCGGCACCCACAGCACCACCCATTGCGGAATAACCGACTAATGTAATGAGTGTAATGGTCGCAGCATTAATTAAACCTGGTAAAGATTCTGGTAATAAAACTTTCTTGATTATCTGCATTGGTGTTGCCCCCATGGCACGAGAAGCTTCAATTAAACCATGAGGTATTTCTAATAAGGTATTTTCTACCATACGTGCAATAAAAGGTGCAGCTCCTACAGTTAATGGAACGATAGCCGCCTGTAAACCAATGGATGTTCCTACTACCATACGTGTAAAAGGGATCATCCAAACTAATAAGATAATAAAAGGGATGGCCCTAAAAATATTAACTAAAGCAGAAATCACTTTATAAGCGGGGGAGTTCGCCATAATTTGCTCTGGTCGAGTCACATAAAGTAAGACACCTAATGGTAATCCAATGACAAAACCAAAAAAGCCTGAGACAAATGTCATGACTAAGGTTTCCCAGATCCCACTAATTAATAAATAAATCATTCCTTCAGACATAACCGAGAACCTCTACTTTCACATGATGCTCTTCTAAAAACGCGATAGACTTTTCTGTGTTACCATTTTTACCGTGTAATTCTGCTAGCATCACGCCAAACTTTACTCCACCGGCATAGTCCATTTGAGAACTTAAAATATTAATATCAGCATCAAAACGACGAGCAACAATAGACATTAATGGCGCATCAACAGATAACCCATTAAATTCAAGCTTTAACAGCGGGAATAAGCCTTCTTCCCACTCAGGCTTCATACGTTCTTTATAATCGTCAGGAATATCCAATTGTAATGTTGATTGAATAAATGCTTGAGAAACGGGTGTTTTAGGGTGAGAGAAAACCTCACTTACCGCATCACTTTCAACTAATTGACCACCACTGATCACGGCAACTTGGTCACAAATACGTTTTACAACATCCATTTCATGAGTGATAAGTAAAATAGTTAACCCTAAACGACGATTAATATCTTTTAACAGTTCTAAAATAGAACGTGTCGTTGCAGGATCAAGAGCACTAGTTGCCTCATCACACAATAAAACGTTTGGTGAATTAGCTAATGCTCGAGCAATCGCAACACGCTGCTTTTGTCCCCCTGATAAATTGGCAGGGTAATACTCTTTTTTATCTGCTAAACCCACTAATTCTAATAACTCATTAACACGTTTATTAATATCTGCACGCGGCGTGTTATCAAGTTCTAGAGGTAAGGCAACATTATCAAATACCGTTCTTGAGGACAGTAAATTAAAATGTTGGAAAATCATGCCAATGCCACGACGTGCTTTGGTTAATTCTTTATCAGATAATTTTGTTAGATCACGACCATCAACCCAAACTTCACCTGATGTCGGCTTTTCTAACATGTTTACACAGCGTATGAGAGTACTTTTACCTGCACCTGACGATCCAATCACACCAAAAATCTGCCCTTGTGGCACATGCAGGTTAATATTTGATAGCGCTTGTATTGAACGCGCTCCCTGCTTAAATACTTTATTTATATTCGTCAGTTTAATCATCTTGTTCTTTATATAAGTAGAATATGGGACATTCACGCTATTCTGCCCGAGTTAAAATAGATGTTAAGGCGTCTAGACGTCCAAGTCAACAAAAAAGAGCAGAAGCGTAATAGGTAATAATAGTCAATAAAAGAAAGAAAGGTGGATATGCTTCTCTATATAAGAAAAAACATGCGATACTAAGCGCAAATATCTAAAAGGAGTAATGCTGTGAGCAAGGGGATTTCTGCGATTTTTTTAGATCGCGATGGAACGATTAATATCGATCATGGTTATGTATCTGAAATTGATAACTTTGAATTTATCGAAGGTGTGATTGAAGCAATGGCTGAATTAAAAGCCATGGGATATGCTTTAGTGCTAGTGACTAATCAGTCAGGTATTGGTCGAGGGTATTATAGTGAAGATCAGTTTTTACATTTAACTGAATGGATGGATTGGTCTTTAGCTGATCGAGGCGTCGATTTAGACGGCATTTATTATTGCCCACATCATCCAGATGCAATTATAGAAGAATACAAAAAAGAGTGTGACTGTCGTAAACCTGCAACAGGTATGTTTATGGATGCGAAAGCACAATTAAACATCGATATGGCATCTTCTTATATGGTGGGAGATAAAAAAGAAGATATGTTGGCAGCAAAAGCGGCTGGAGTTGGGCATAAAATTCTCGTTCGAACAGGAAAAGCGATTACAGAAGAGGCCGAAACTTGTGCAGATTTTGTTCTAGATAGCTTAGCCGACTTGCCAAAATGGCTTAAAAGCCACAAAAAATAGGCACTTCGTTTAATTAACCAACAAACAAACATTTTTTTTCAAAAAACTATTGCCAGCCTCAGAAAACTCCCTATAATGCGTCCTCGTTGTCACGGCACAGGGCGCTAAGCGAACCGGCTGAGAGAACAAAATAAAAAAGTGAAAAGCCTGATAAATTAGCGCTTGACACTGAATGAGGAAGATGTAGAATGCACCTCCTCGCAACAACGCAGAAGACCGGAAACGGCAGCGACAGTTGCAC
>NZ_JAABLS010000006.1:0-111573 GCF_009915195.1 Proteus sp. G2674 | reverse complement strand
TTTTAAATATAAAATAACAATAATCATATTTTTGCTATCTTTTATTTTTTTTGTAGTGTATGAGTTTTTTATTCCCGTTAAAGTCATGGGAGTACATAAAGATACGTATACCACCTCTATTCTGGTTGAGGATTTTCCGATAACTGATTATGGAAAAATAATATGGTGGAAAAACAATCAAGATGTTTTAGATAAAAAGTATGATTTATTTAAGAATAAAAATAGTTTATTTTTGATTTCTATATGGAATTATGGTGATGGATATTTAGAAGAAGGAAAATACGATCGATTATGTTTTACTGAAATTAAAAGTAACAAAAAATGTATAGAAAAAGATAAAGTAATGTCAATAATGTATTCTTTAAATGAAGAGGAAATTAGGATCGGTAATTCTGCATATATTAAAGATAAAAATGGTTCTTTTATAAAGAAAGACAAGGATACTAATACAACTATCACAGTAGTCCCTAATGCATAACTTGGTCACAAGTGGTGATAATAGCTTATTCACATTTTATGCTTAAAAATATATTTTGCTGTTTATATTAAAAATATAACGCTAAATCTTTGTGAAACAATGCGAAGTTATCGTGTTTCGTCTCCATATTTGCCCAATAGCTTCTATGAGAATTTTTTATTAATTATTGAGTTAAGTAATATTATCCATTGCAACAGGGCGCTGTTTTTCATCTAAGTAGTAGTGAATGCCGGCCTCAATATTATCTTCACCTTCATAGAAAACGTTAAAGCGGGTGCGTTTTCCATCGTGATAGGCAATCACAGCACTACCGCCTTTTCCTAAGCAAAATTGCTGAAGATGCCCTGTTGAGATACACACGCTGTTATCCCCAGATACAGAGAGTGTGCAGTTATCACCTGTGTTGATAGCAATGGCGTTATCGCCAGTAACAGTAATATGTGCTAAATCACCAGTATTGGTGACTTTTGTACGGGATTGAGTCGCATTAATAAAGTTTCTTATGCCACTATTGGCAATATGCGCCCCTTGGCCAGAAGCGTAAATTTTAACATCGTTGCCACTATTACAAATACGAGAGCGTCCTCCTAAGCTACCAATACGACATTGATCTGCCGTATTACTGATCTTTCCAGCAAATCCGCTGTTGATTAATTGGTTACTATAACCAGTGTTAGCAATACTGTTTTCATCACCGGAAAAGGCGACAATATTATCACGACCACATAATGCGAGAGCGGTATTAAATTGCTGGCTTTTGACAATCAGTTGATGCCATTCGGTGGAAAACTGGATGTTTTCGTCGCTAGATTGCGGTTGGTGATAGGGCAAACGTTGTAATGTCACACCGGTTTGTTTTTCATTGCCTAACAGGGACAAGATGTTTTCTATCACTTCTTGTTCCTGTTTGGCAAAAGAGGACTGACTAAAATGACGCAGATAAATATATTGAATTAAGCTTTCTATCCATTGTGTTTGACGTTGTTTTATCAATTCATTATGGATAGCACGGTAAGTACCTCCATGGGGAAAATAACGCAAAAACCAACGATAAAGTGAACTTGAAACATGCAGTTGGCGTAAGTCTTCTTTGGTTAGTGTGATATTTTCCTGTGAAGGGACTGACATATAAGCTCCTTGATCCATCTATTTATTAGTGTCTATGGTAGCCGTCAACCATACTGCGAAAGGTTTGGAATGGCGTTCTTCCGGTGGTACACAGGTAAAGGTGACCAAAGATAAAAAAGACACTACATACAGCTAGTATTTGGTGAATTATTAATAACCAAGCTTTAAATAGCACAGCATCAGCAGGGATAAACATGGGATTTTGCAGTAAGATCCCAGTGATTAAAAGTAATGGTACTAATGCATACATTACACCTAAATAAGCCATTTGTTGCAGTGGATTAAATTTAACCTTGGGAGTGGCTGGAAAAGGATGATCTTCCCCCTTAATAATGCCGTAAAGATAAAAACGTGTTTGCATTAATACTCGTTGCAACCAGTTTTTACTGTCAATACGGTAAAATTTACCATTGCCACCAACAAGATTAATTAACACAAAGGACAACCAGCATACTAAGAGTAGATAACCACAAATTTCATGCACATTGACGAGTAACGCCGTGTCATGTGCCGAGAGTAGGGCGAAATGGTTAATCCCGCCACTGAGAAGGAGTAAGATAAATAAAGTTGCATTACTCCAATGCCATAAACGTACCGCTTTTGAGTAAAGATAGAGCTTCTCTTCTTGATGATGCTCTCCATGGGGTGTGGCAAAGCGGTAACGTAAAAAACCATGAAGTGCGAGTACAAGTAGCATGCCGACAAATAATACGCCGGCAACAATTAACCAAAGTGGTAAATAGTCCGGTGTATAGATTAAGACATACTGTTTGAGTGAGGCTTGAAATTGTGCTGCATTTGGCATGATATTTATTGCACTCATACGTTATCTCCCCCTTGTACATGAGGTCCAACACGTCGATAAAGATGCGGTTTTCCTACTCCATCAAGTTGATAGAGATAGTAGTCATGTGTTTTTAGCCATTGCTGAATTTGTGGGCTATCTTCTCTACCAAAGAGTAGGGCGTTTTGTGGGCAAGCGCTGACACAAATCGGTGGGAACCCTTTTTGTAATCGAGACTCAAGACAAAAGTCACATTTATCAGCAACATGTGTTACGGGATTAAGATAACGAACTTGGTAAGGACAGGCTGATATGCAATAACTACAGCCAATACATTTCTCTTTATTAACGCGAACAATACCATTGCTTTCATCGCGCCAAGATGCGCCCGTAGGACAAACCGAGATACAAGGAGCATCTTCACACTGCTGACATGAGTGTCTAAAAAAATGGTACTTATCGTTATCTTCTTTTAAGCTTAATGGAATGTGTGCAATATCCATTCGCGCCATTCCGGTTGGTACTTTATTTAATCGACGGCACGCTGTGGCACAAATATTACAGCCATTACAGCGTGTTTCGTCATGGATCATGGCATAGCGTATCGGTTTTTTATCTGTGGCTGCCGCTAAGGCACTACCCAGTGGCGCACTGAAAAAGATCACAGAACCTATACCTGCTACAAATTTACGGCGAGAAACATGCATTATTTTTGCTCCTCAATCTGATGCTGTTGTAATACCCACAGAACATTTCGTCGACAAGGTAGAGCATTAAGGATTTTCATATTGTTCTACCTCCAGCCATTCTGTTAACCCTCTCGCCTTGCCATAACTCATTAGGGTGCTACTAAATAGGTAAGGGGCATTGTTAGAGGCGAATATTTGCTGAATATCTTGAAAATCAGGGTGAGTTTTCATCAGCGTCAATGCATCGTCTATTTCTGCAACGGTGTAATAAAAAGGCTCCAACATCAACATGCTTTGCTTCAATGGTCGAGGGTAGGTTTCGCATTCAAAGCGAACTAAACCTGCAATGGCAGTACAAATATCGGTATATCTATTGAGAAGCTGTAATTGTGCATAGTTATCTGACATAACAGTGTCAGAATAGAAATAATCCTCACCATTATGTGTTAAATAAGTAATATCAACGAAAGTATCCTCTTTCAACGCGACTCTTAATTGCATTACCTCTTCTTCAGAGAGTGAATAAGGTTCGTCATACAGCGTGGAAATAGCTAACAGTTCACCTTCTTTTGAACATTGACGGATTGCATTGGCTAGATGTTGTTCAGCCGATAATTGCGCGATATCTTCAGTTTGCTCTTCTGTGGTATCCGTTAAGGTGTGAGTACCATGCCCAATACCTCTCTCTGATAACGGCAATAGCCAACGACGAAGAGAAATATCCGGTTGTTCTAAAGTAATATCAGCATCATGAGCAATATCAGGTGGTATAGAGGCTGATGCATTCTGTTTATTCATCATGATCTCCTTTACCTATTAATTGGGTAATAAGCCACGTGATGCTAAATCGTCAGCAACATCTTGTAATCCAAGGCGTACTAAAGTTGCTTTTGTTGGACAGCCTAATTGTGGATCCCAGCCCATTTCTTCATAAAATAGGGTGAGAGAGAGTTGCATATCTTCTCTATCCATTTTGTCTGTCCCTTCCGTAAAGACAGGAATATCAGGATCTTTATCAAATACCCATGAACAGATTTGGTCATGCTCATTACGCATATCCATTGTGTTCATTAACTTAACCGTGTAAGCACGATGTAAAGTGAAGATACGTTCTGAGGCTAAATCAAGATCTTGAGAAGTGGTTGGTTCACCGGTAATGGCAGTGAAAAATTTTGCTTCCATATCTAAATCGCCACGATAGTTGCGGCTTTTATGAGGTGATACGGTCATTGGCCATACCCAGTTACATAATGTCACGGCATCATGTAGGCAACTACGCAAAATGGTCCATTTAGTATAGGCGATTTTTGCTTTATTAATCGGTGTGTAGTTTTTGGTTTCATCAAAAGCATCACCAGAGCCAAATAGTTCACCTGCAATCTCTTTTTGTAATTTTAGCGGTAAACCACTACCGATATAGTTGATATGAGTATGTGTCATCGCATCGCGGTTAAACATACAGTTGACGATGGAGCCTACTTGAGCAGAAGCTTCATTTGCATGGTGAATAGGGAAACCCATCGGTGACCAAAGTTTATTTTTCTTATTACCCCAATATTCCTCACCTAAATTCCAGCGTTGTGCAATTAAATAAGAGCCATCAGCAAGGTGACTAAATTCACCTTTACGATGGGCTAAGCGGTAATAGAAATCTTTGATAAATGCGGGATCACCTTCTTCAAGTTTATCCCAAGGAATATCGTTATACTCTTCTTCAGAAAGAACGCGTTTAAAAACGCCGTGGGTATAGCAATAAGTAAAGTCACGATGAAGCTGACCGTAGTTGCACCATAAGCCCATATCATCAAAAATATTGAGGCCGACAAGATTACCAACAACATTGGCATCGCCTTTTTTCTCAATATCTTTCGGGCCATTAGGGAAAATGGTGGTATGAACAAAGTTGGCGACACAAGTGTTTCCGCCTGTTTGAGGTACGCCAAATTTTTTCGCTTGCGGGACATTAAGTTGTGACATACAGCGAATAGGGCATGAGTGGCATCCCCCCATTTTTACCGTGTATTGTTCTGCTTCTGGGCCAAGATCGAAGGTTGATTTCATGGTTCTAAAGCCGACAGTATTGGCATTGCCCGGTGGGATCTCCCCTGTTTCAATGGGACCACCTTCAGCTGCTCCCCAATAAAGCCCTTTACGTGCAGTCCAGCGTGAACCCGGATGTGAATACTCTGCCCAAGATTGTGGGGTACTTGGTACGACGTGATTATTATTTGCGCCAATAAGTTGTGTCATCATATAGTCGTTAAGCTCTTTTAACGCTTTACGATCGGCAACATTAACGCCACGGCTTCCTTCAACCACAATCGCTTTTAATTTTTTAGCACCAAGTACGGCACCAATTCCAGCACCACCACTGTGGTTACGACTATTGATAAGTCCTGAAAGAGGGACAAGGTTTTCACCCGCAGGGCCAATAGCAGCAACACACGCTTCTGGGCTTGTTTGAGCACAAAGTTCTTCTGTTGTTTGACGAGTTCCTTTTCCCCATAAAAAAGAGGCATCTTCAATAGAAACTTGGTCATCATCAATATGGATCCACACGGGTTTATCTGCTTGACCTTCAATGATCAACGCATCATAGCCGGCAAATTTCATCCATGCGGCAAAAAAGCCTCCCATATGGGCATCAACCACTAAATTACCGCGAGTAAAGGTTGAAAGAGAGGTGATATTGACGCGAGAGCTACAGGGGGCGCCTGATCCTGTTAGCGGGCCTACCGCAAATACCACTTTGTTTTCTTCATCAAAAGGTTTTACACCGGGTGCAACTTCTTCATACATAATTTTGTAGCCAAAGCCCATACCACCAATTAAGGATTTGTATTGGCTTGAGCTTTCGCGAGAGATGGCACCGGTAGTTAAATTAATTCTTAGTATATTGCCAGTCCAGCCGTTAATCATAATATTGCTTCCTAATCTAAAGAGGGGTCAATGAGGTGATTGCTAAGAAAAATCAAACGGTAATTTCTTTCCATTCAATAATGTGCAATGCCCCTGTTGGGCATGCTGAGGCGCATTCACCACATAAATTACATTTACCGGATTTTTTCGTTTGTGGATTGACGGTTGCCATCATCCACGGGCAAGCTGTTGTACAAGCGGCACAGCCGATACAACGACGAGTATCAACGACAATACAGCCAAACTCTTCTTGATAACGGATAGCTTTTACTGGGCAGACGTTCATACACTCGGGTGTTTTGCATTGGCGACAAGTATCAGTGGTAAAGTTTAAGTCGCCATATAAGCCCCCTCCAGAGCCAATGCCTTTATCACCAAAATAGAAATGACGATGGATTTTAGTACGGGAGAAGAAAGATCCAACGCTACCATCATTCCATGTTGTACATGCTGTTTCACAACGATGACAGCCAGTGCAACGGGCACGATTAGTCACTAATACACCTTTAGGTGTGGTTGTCAGTTGAATAACGCCACTGTCTATTTCTTCTTGCTTACAACCTAAAAGAGAAAGTAGTGCGGGTGCTATGGTGATCCCTGCCAGCCCTTTACCGGATATTCGCAGAAACTCTAGTCTTGATAGTCCAATATCTAATATAGGACGATGATGTGTATCAGACATTAATATTTATCTCCGCTTAACTAATTTAAATAAGAAATAAGTTGTGATGATAAATGTGTTCTTTTCTCTACTTGTTTTTCGTTGTATATAAAATATAATAACGATTGGTTTAGAATAGATATAATAGTTATCAACACTTTTTATTACTGAAAATAGCTTGTGGTGAATTGTTAAATATTTGTATTTACAATATGTTACATTCGGTTTTTACGTATTTTTCATTAACCATTATGATATTGTGGTTATTAAGAAATTTATTCTGTGACTGCAATCATAGAAATAAAATTAATTATCGTTAGTTAAAAAATTAAATTAAGTGATTATTGTTCTTATCTGTAATTACGAAGGATAATTAATATTGTTTATATATATTCTATTATTTAAATAGAATATAAAGATATTTGTTCTTATATTACGTTTGAAATTATTGTTTTAATGATAAATTGATATTTAATATTAATAATTTATTTAATGAAAAATGAATCTTGATTATTATTAATAAAAAAAGATATTAATAAATTGTAAAACAGTGACGAGATCATTTTCATAAAAAAAGAAACCTTGTCTAATAAAGAGAAGGTTCCTTTTGCCAATGGTATTATATGATTTTATGGTTAGTAGCCCACGGCTTTACCTGCTGGACGTCGAACATCATTTGAACCATAAAGATAACCTTCGCGTATCGCCCCTGAAACAGCAGAATCATTACCTGACGAAGCAGGGATCACTCCTTGTTCTCCTGGAAGGCCGACCATAATCAATTCAGCCGCGCCCCATGGCGTTTGTTCGACCATTTTATATCCCATGGCAGAAAGTTTTTCTAAGGTATCTTTTGATAATCCTCGTTGTTCATAATAAACCTCATCAGGTAGCCATTGATGATGAATTCGAGGGCTATTGACGGCTTCTTGGGGGGACATACCAAACTCAATAATATTAAGTGCCGTTTGTAAGGTGATTGAGATAATACGAGAGCCTCCCGGTGAGCCTAATACAAGAAAGGGTTTGCCATCTTTAGTCACAATGGTTGGGCTCATTGAGGACAGTGGACGTTTTAATGGGGCAATACTATTTCGTTCACCTTGTACTAAGCCATAAAGATTTTTCTCGCCAACTTTAGTTGTAAAATCATCCATCTCATTATTGAGGAAAAAGCCAGTCCCCGGGGCGATAACGACAGCACCAAAACGACCATTGATGGTGTAAGTGGTTGAAACGGCATTACCATCTTTATCAATCACCGAATAATGGGTGGTTTCAGGGCTTTCATGAGGTGCAATACCGGGTTGTACCTTTTCTGATGGGGTGGCTTTATTCGGTGTAATTTGTTGGCGAAGCTCTGCGGCGTAGGCTTTACTTAATAACTTTTCTGTTGGATTGTTTATAAATTGCGGATCGCCAAGAAAGGTGTTTCTATCCATATAAGCATGACGCATAGCTTCTGTGAGCGTGTGAACATATTCGGCAGAGTTAAAACCCATCGATTTCAGATCGTAGCCTTCTAAAATATTCAGTGTTTGGCAAATAGTGACGCCTCCTGAACTGGGAGGAGGAGCAGAGATAAATTCATAACCTCGATAAGTACAAGTAATGGGAGGTGTTTCGGTAATAGTGAAGTTCGCAAAATCTTCTTTGGTTAATAACCCATTATGCTGTTTTGAAGCTTGTTCTACTTTTTTAGGGATTTCCCCTTGATAGAAAGCATCAGCACCTTGGTTGGCGATAAGTTCAAGCGTATTGGCTAAGTCCGTTTGAATGAGACGATCGCCAGGCTGCCATGGTGTTCCATCAGGCTTTAAGAAAATTTTTGCTGATTCAGGATCTTGTTTAAATCGCTCTGTGGTGGTGTCTAATACGTCAGTATCAGCACGGGTTAAAATATAGCCTTCTCTGGCTAGTTTAATAGCGGGAGCCATCACTTCTTGGCGTGAAAGTGTGCCATATTTTTCTAATGCTGCATCAAGTCCTTTCACTGTACCCGGCACCCCTGAGGCAAGATAGCCGTATAGGCTTGCCTCTTTAATCAAGTTACCGTCTTTATCTAAATACATATTTTTAGACGCAGCCGTAGGCGCCGTTTCTCGAAAATTAATAAAGGTATTGGTGCCATCAGCAAGGTGTATAGTCATAAAGCCACCACCGCCAATATTTCCACAACAAGCATTTACCACAGCTTGTGCATAGCCAACAGCAACAGCTGCATCAATGGCATTCCCTCCTTTTTGTAAAATATCTTTCCCTACTTGTGAGGCTAAATGTTGTGAAGAGACCACCATACCTTGTTGTGCTTCAACCGCTGGCTCATAGGCGGCATAGAGTGCAGGTGAAAAAAGTGTGGTAAGTAACAGCAGGTGCGTTTTTTTTATAGTAATCATGATTATATCCATTAATAACAGTGGGTTAGTTTCAATAGAGATAAGTGATAATAGGGGTGTATACGATAGTATTAATGTTGGTTAACAATTACGTAACAATAAGTATAGAGAGAAGTTATTAATGACGAGAATTTTTTTTGAAGAGATGATCACAAAATCATCTTTAAGCGAATAAATAATAATGTTATGTACAAATAGTAATCTTAATAAATTGAGTTGAAAGGCAAAAGAATAGATGGAGTATTAATAAAAAAGCCTGTTTTCACAGGCTTTTAGCAAATATTTGTTTAGCTTACTGGAATATTACAGTTTGCCTGAGTTCGCTTTCAGATATTTAGCAACACCGTCTGGAGATGCGCCCATACCTTCTTGGCCTTTTTCCCATTGTGCAGGGCAAACATCACCGTGCTCTTCGTGGAATTGTAGTGCATCAACCATACGGATCATTTCGTCAATATTACGGCCTAATGGCAGGTCGTTTACCACTTGGTGACGAACGACACCTTCTTTGTCGATCAGGAATGAACCACGTAGTGCAACACCCGCTTCTGGATGTTCGATACCGTATGCTTTAATGATATCGTGTTTGATATCAGCAACCATTGGGTATCTTACTTTACCAATACCGCCATCATCGATAGCTGTTTTACGCCATGCGTTATGTACGAATTCTGAGTCCATAGAAACGCCGATGATTTCAACACCACGTTTTTGGAACTCTTCAAAACGGTGATCAAATGCAATCAGTTCTGAAGGGCAAACAAAAGTGAAGTCCATTGGCCAGAAGAAAATAACCGCAGGTTTGCCTTTGATAAATGAATGCAGGTTGAAATCATTAACAATTTCACCGTTACCTAAAACAGCAGCTGCTGTGAAATCTGGGGCTTTGCGAGTAACCAGAACCATAATGTACTCCTGTAAATTGAAAGAGTTTATACTCGTCATATTTCAAGTTGTCGCGTTGTTGACTGCGTTCACTCGAACTATTTAGAGTAAATTTAGGGGATACCCTGTTTTTAAATTTAGGGTGATGCCCTGTTTTTAAATGATGTATACAGCATAAATAATCAATCGTTATTGATAAAATCATACAGAACAATCTATTTGATAGGTTATAACGATGAATTTTATACAACAAAAATGACTTATTTATGACTCCTTGTATAACTATCTATTCTAATCAACTTTATAAATGAATACTACGCTTGTTAACAGAACGTTATTAATAAAAAGGTAAATTGACGTAGTCTCTGTTTGCTCGACTTAATGTAATGTCTAACCATGACAAACAGATGAATAAAAAGAGCCTTAATGTATCAGTCATCCAGCTGATGATGTTGTGCTCTTTCTAACAATTGTGGATAAAATTGCCAAAAAATCTCACTTAACTCTTTATAATGCGTTTCTAGTGCAATATAAGAGCCTGCAAGCGCACTTAAACGCGGTCTTCTTTTTGCCATGCCTTTTAACGTCTGTGCTATATAAGTTTTATCAGCATAACGAGTCAACCACGCTTGGGGCCATAAATATTCATTGAGCTCTTGAAATTTTTCTGGAGTTCGCCACAAATCCGGTTCAATGGTGTTGCGCACATAAGTAACAAATTCCAATAGCGGTATGTCAGGCTCAAATTTATCCCAATGTAGTGAGAGAAAATGATCCCAAAATATATCCAAAGTAATGGGAGCAACGCGGCGGTATTCATTAGGAAAAAGTCGTCGAGCTTGTTTAACTAATGGATGAGTATCAGTCAACACATCAATACGCCTATGCATGCGAATGCCGTCAATTACCGCTTGGCTGTAATCGTTACTCGGCGTACCTTTTACATAGTCCGCCATCATATTGCCTAATAAGGAGCTTTTCGCTCTAAAGGCGAGGTGTAAGTGAGCAAGATAGTTCATTGTACTATCATAGCGCTTTTTAAATAAAAAAGTGCTTCTTTGTTGCACTGATTAACATGCAGCACTAGACTAGTGCGCCTGTTTTTTATGAAAGTAGTCGTTTAATTATGCGTGTATCCGATTTTAGATTTGACCTGCCTGAGTCCTTAATTGCTCACTATCCTCACCCCCAACGTAGTGGGTGCCGATTATTATCCCTAGAGGGGAAAACGGGCAATTTATCTCACGGTGTCTTTACGGATGTATTAGATAAACTCAATGCCGGTGATTTACTTGTATTTAATAATACTAGAGTGATCCCCGCGCGTATTTATGGTCGTAAAGCCTCCGGTGGCAAGATAGAAGTATTAGTGGAGCGTATGCTAGATGAACATCGTGTGTTAGCCCATGTTCGTGCATCAAAGTCACCCAAAGAGGGCGCATCACTGATTTTAGGGGAAGACGAAAGTGTACAAGCAACCATGATTGCACGCCATGATACACTATTTGAAATCCGTTTTGATGATGAAAGAGATGTGCTGACTATTTTAAATAGTATCGGTCATATGCCTCTTCCTCCTTATATTGATCGTCCAGATGAAAGATCCGATAAAGAGCTTTATCAAACGGTCTATAATGAGCGTCCCGGTGCAGTAGCTGCACCCACAGCTGGATTGCATTTTGATGAGCCGTTATTAGAAGCGTTACGTAACAAAGGCGTTGAGATGGCCTTTGTCACTTTGCATGTTGGTGCTGGCACTTTCCAGCCTGTTCGTGTGGATAATATCGAAGAGCACACTATGCATTCCGAGTATGCTGAAGTCCCTCAAGAGGTGGTAGATGCCGTGCTCGCTTGTAAGGCACGAGGTAATCGGGTGATTGCCGTGGGTACAACGTCTGTTCGCTCTTTAGAAAGTGCGGCTAAAGCAGCCAAAGATGCATTAATAGCCCCTTTTTTTGATGATACGCAAATTTTTATTTATCCAGGTTACCAATATCAAGTTATTGATGCTTTGATAACTAACTTCCATTTGCCAGAATCAACCTTAATTATGCTGGTTTCTGCATTTGCTGGTTATAAAAATACCATGAATGCTTATAACGTAGCGGTTGAGCAAAAGTATCGTTTTTTCAGTTATGGTGATGCGATGTTTATTACGCGTAATCCTTTAGCTATCAATGAAAAAGTGGGTGAAGAGTAGGGCTTTATTCTATTTTTTAACGTTTTTTTTCATTTTATGACCGGTTATGTCAATTTTGCTGCTTGATCTCTTTGACTAAGCACAGCTTTTGTTGATGTAACATATACAGCCGTCTAACAAATGATTAGAATGTGCTGTTTTTATTATGCATTGGACTGTTTTTCTGATGCTTGGAGGATGAGTGAAATACGAATTAGATAAAACAGATGGTCATGCCCGTCGTGGTCGTCTTAAGTTTGAACGCGGTGTCGTTGAAACACCTGCATTTATGCCAGTAGGGACATACGGTACAGTTAAAGGGATGACACCTGAAGAAGTTGAAGCCACAGGTGCGCAAATCCTTTTAGGCAATACTTTCCATTTATGGTTACGTCCTGGTCAAGAGATCATGAAATTACACGGTGATTTGCATGACTTTATGCAGTGGAAAGGGCCAATTTTAACCGATTCAGGTGGTTTCCAAGTCTTTAGTTTAGGCGCAATGCGTAAAATTAAAGAAGAAGGTGTGCATTTCCGTAACCCAATTAATGGCGAAAAGATTTTCTTAAGCCCAGAAAAATCAATGGAAATTCAGTACGATCTTGGATCAGATATTGTGATGATCTTCGATGAGTGTACGCCATATCCATCAGATTGGGATTATGCTAAAAATTCCATGGAGATGTCATTACGCTGGGCTAAACGTAGTCGTCAACGCTTTGATGAATTAAACAACAAAAATGCATTATTCGGTATTATTCAAGGCGGCGTTTACGAAGATTTACGTGATATCTCAGTGAAAGGGCTAGTGGAAATCGGCTTTGACGGTTACGCTGTTGGGGGCCTAGCTGTTGGTGAACCTAAAGAAGATATGCACCGTATTTTAGAACATGTTTGTCCACAAATCCCTGCGGATAAACCTCGTTATTTAATGGGTGTAGGTAAACCTGAAGATTTAGTTGAAGGTGTTCGTCGTGGTATCGATATGTTTGACTGTGTGATGCCAACACGAAATGCACGTAATGGACATCTGTTTGTAACAAATGGTGTCATTAAAATTCGTAATGCTAAACATCGTTCAGATACATCAACTCTGGATGAACATTGTGATTGCTACACCTGTAAAAATTATAGTCGCGCTTACCTACATCATCTTGATCGCTGTAACGAAATTTTAGGTGCAAGGCTGAATACTATCCATAACTTACGCTATTATCAGCGTCTAATGGCTGAAATTCGTCAAGCAATTGATGAGTCACGTTTCGAAGATTTCGTGCATGAGTTCTACGAACGTATTGGTAAACCAGTTCCACCGCTAAATAGCAGTGCGAGTAAGTGCGATTAATGTATACGAGAAAGCCCAATTCTGTGTATGATATTGGGCTTATAACTTGAGTATCGTCGATATCGACAACAATGAGGAAAAAGTGAATGAGTTTTTTCATTTCTGATGCTGTTGCTTCTGCTGGACAAGCAGCACCTGAAGCAAGCTTTATGTCTATTTTACCGATGTTAGTGATCTTTATTTTAATTTTCTATTTTATGATCCTACGTCCTCAGCAAAAACGTACTAAAGAACACCGTAAACTGATGGAATCTATCGGTAAAGGTGATGAAGTGTTAACTACTGGTGGTTTAATCGGCCGCGTTGTTAAAGTTTCAGATAACGGCTATATCGTTGTTGCTCTGAATGAAACAACTGAAGTAACTATCAAACGTGACTTTGTTGCCGCTGTATTACCAAAAGGCACAATGAAAGCTATTTAATTTGATTTCCCCAAAGGGAAAAGGGAACTGCCGTGCTAAACCGTTATCCTTTGTGGAAGTATCTGATGTTGATATTCGCTATCCTCATCGGTCTGCTTTACGCACTTCCTAACCTATATGGTGAGGATCCGGCTGTTCAAATCACTGGCGCGCGGGGAACCGCCGCCAATGAGCAAACACTGGATCAAGTTCGATCTTTATTAGATAAAGAAAAAATTGAAGCGAAATCAATCGCCCTTGAAAATGGTGCGATTTTGGCTCGTTTCAGTAACCCTGACATTCAGTTACGTGCCCGTGAAGCGTTGTTACCTGCGTTAGGTGACAAGTTCGTTGTTGCACTTAACCTTGCACCAGCTACGCCAAAATGGTTAGAAGCCATTGGCGGTGAGCCGATGAAATTAGGGTTAGACTTACGTGGTGGTGTTCACTTCTTAATGGAAGTTGATATGGAAACCGCGTTAGGTAAACTTCAAGAACAAAATGTTGATAGTTTACGTACTTTATTACGTGACGAAGGCATTCCATATTCTTCTATCCGCAAAACGGATAATTATGGTGTTGAAATCCGTTTCCGCAACGCTGATGACCGTTCTAAAGCATCAGATTATCTTGCGCGTCGTAACCAAGATCTCATTTTTAGAAATGGGGATAATAACTCGTTAAAAGCTATTTTTACCGACGAGCGTTTACGTGATGCGCGTACTTATGCGGTACAACAAAATATCACCATCCTACGTAACCGTGTCAACCAATTAGGGGTTGCTGAGCCATTAGTTCAACGCCAAGGTGCTGACCGCATTGTTGTTGAATTACCGGGTATTCAAGATACGGCTCGTGCGAAAGAAATCCTAGGTGCAACAGCAACATTAGAATTCCGTTTAGTGAATACTAACGTTGATCCTTCAGCCTTAGAAACAGGACGCATCCCGGGTGACTCAGAAGTGAAATACACTCGTGATGGTAGACCAACCATTCTTTATAAACGTGTTGTATTGACCGGTGACCATATTACCGATTCAACGTCACAAGCCGATGAGTACGGCCAGCCTCAAGTAAGTATTTCACTTGATAGTGCTGGTGGCTCTATTATGTCTAACTTTACCAAAGATAACGTCGGTAAACCGATGGCTACTCTTTTTGTAGAGTATAAAGACAGCGGTAAACGTGATGAAAACGATCGCGCAATTTTGGTAAAAAATGAAGAAGTTATTAACGTGGCTAATATTCAAACCCGTTTAGGTAATAACTTCCGCATTACTGGTATCTCTAATGCGAATGAAGCACGTCAATTATCTCTGTTATTACGTGCTGGGGCATTGATTGCACCTATTCAAATCGTTGAAGAGAGAACCATTGGGCCAACATTAGGTCTTCAGAACATAACTCAAGGTTTAGAAGCTTGTTTATGGGGTCTGATAGCCTCTGTTGCCTTTATGATTATTTATTATCGTAAATTTGGTGTGATCGCGAGTACGGCGCTATTAGCAAACTTGGTGTTAATTGTGGGGGTCATGTCATTATTACCCGGTGCAACGTTAACCATGCCTGGTATTGCGGGTATTGTCTTAACCCTTGCGGTTGCGGTCGATGCTAACGTACTGATCAACGAGCGTATTAAAGAAGAGTTACGTAATGGTCGCTCAGTACAACAAGCTATCCATGAAGGTTATAAAGGTGCCTTCTCCAGTATTATTGATGCGAACTTAACCACGTTAATTACTGCCGTGATCCTTTATGCAGTCGGTACTGGCTCCATTAAAGGGTTTGCTATCACAACTGCTATCGGGGTTGCGACATCCATGTTTACCGCTATTGTGGGTACACGTGCGATTGTAAACCTGCTGTATGGCGGTAAACGCATCAAGAAACTGTCTATTTAAGGAGCACGTTGTGGCACAGGATTATACTGTTGAACAATTAAACCATGGTCGTAAAGTCATTGACTTTATGCGTTGGGACAACGTCGCCTTTACTATTTCGTTTCTGCTTTTGGTAGCATCCATCGCTATCATTTCCGTGAAAGGATTTAACTGGGGATTAGATTTTACTGGAGGAACGGTTATTGAGATCAATCTCAGTCAACCGGCCGATCTAGATAAAATGCGTGATAGCTTGGCAGCCGCCGGCTATAAAGATCCTCTGTTACAAAACTTTGGTAGCAGCCGCGATATTATGGTGCGTATGCCTCCTGTTGAAGGACAGGCTGGTCAAGAATTAGGTAAGAAAGTCATCGATATTATCAATGTTGAAATTGATAATGATGCAACAGTCAAACGTATTGAATTTGTTGGGCCAAGTGTCGGGAGTGAATTGGCTCAAACAGGGGCAATGGCGTTACTTTCTGCACTTATCTGTATTCTGATCTATGTTGGATTCCGTTTTGAGTGGCGTCTAGCATTAGGGGCTGTTATTTCACTTGCCCATGACGTGGTGATCACTTTGGGTATTTTATCACTCTTCCAAATTGAAGTTGATTTAACCATTGTGGCGTCATTGATGTCTGTTATCGGTTATTCCTTGAACGATAGTATCGTGGTATCAGATCGTATTCGTGAGAATTTCCGTAAAATTCGTCGTGGTACCTCTTATGAGATCATGAACGTTTCACTAACACAGACATTAAGCCGTACCATCATGACATCAGCAACAACATTATTAGTTGTGTTGATGCTCTATATCTTTGGTGGTTCAATGCTTAAAGGCTTCTCTTTAGTGATGTTAATCGGTGTTTCATTCGGTACTGTTTCATCTATTTATGTGGCTTCTGCATTAGCACTGAAAATGGGCATGAAACGCGAACACCTGATTGTTCAAAAAGTGGAAAAAGAGGGTGCAGATCAGACAACACTCTTACCTTAATAGAGCGTTTTTCTGACATAAACATCGCAAACACCCTGCCAGTTAATGACTGACAGGGTGTTTTTTGTTCACTGAACAGGTACACTGTTTAGGAGTTTTGTCAACAGTAGGAATAACTATGCATTGTCCATTTTGCACAGCCGTAGATACCAAAGTAATTGATTCGAGACTTGTTGGTGATGGCTCACAAGTGCGCCGTCGTCGTCAATGCCTTGTTTGCCATGAGCGCTTTACTACATTTGAAGTCGCAGAGCTTGTGATGCCTCGTGTTGTGAAAAGTGATGAAATCCGTGAGCCTTTTGATGAAGAAAAGCTACGTAGAGGAATGCTCAAAGCATTAGAAAAACGCCCTGTGAGTTCTGATGATGTTGAAGCTGCCATTAATCATATCAAATCACAATTAAGGGCAACGGGCGAAAGAGAGATACCTTCCAAACAGATCGGTAATTTTGTTATGGAACAACTAAAGAAACTGGATAAAGTTGCTTATATCCGTTTTGCTTCGGTTTATCGCAGTTTTGAAGATGTGCGCGATTTTGGCGAAGAAATTGCAAAATTACAAGATTAATCATTCGCTTCACACGACTATTTGAAAATAACGATAAATAATAAATCTATGATGACAATTAACAACAGCAACAATCCTACGAGCAATGAGCTGGCTAATGATGAAACCTATATGCGTCGAGCGATAGAGTTAGCTGCATTAGGACGTTTTACAACATCACCTAACCCAAATGTGGGATGCGTGATTGTTAAAGAAGGGAAGATTATAGGTGAAGGTTATCACCATCATGCAGGTGGTCCACATGCCGAAGTGAATGCATTAAATATGGCGGGTGAAAATGCCAAAGGTGCTACCGTCTATGTTACGCTTGAGCCATGTAGCCACTTTGGTAAAACGCCTCCTTGTGCTGATGCTTTAATCAACGCCGGGGTAAAACGTGTTGTTGCTGCAATGCAAGATCCCAATCCTCAAGTGGCAGGACGTGGTTTACATAAATTAGTCGCTGCAGGTATTGATGTTTCTCATGGCGTATTAATGCAAGAAGCTGAAAAATTGAATATCGGCTTTTTTAAACGTATGAGAACAGGGTTTCCTTATATCCAATTAAAACTGGCCGCCTCTTTAGACGGTAAAACGGCATTAGCATCAGGGGAAAGTCAATGGATAACCTCTAACGCTTCGCGACAAGATGTACAAAACTTTCGCGCGCAAGCTAGTGCTATTTTAACAACGAGTGCCACTGTTTTAGCCGATGATCCTGCATTGAATGTGCGTTGGGAAGCATTATCCGATGAGATAAAAGCGATTTATCCACTAGAGTCATTACGCCAGCCTATTCGCATTATTACCGATAGCCAAAATAGGGTAACTCCCGACTATAAAATTACACAACTTGCAGGTGAGTGCTTGCTTGCTCGGACTCACTCTCAGCAAGAAGATTGGCAAGGTGATGTCTCAGAAATTTTGCTTCCTACTAATGGCAAAAATAGTAGTGTCGATTTAGTGTTATTAATGATGCAGTTAGGTAAACGCAATATTAATAGTGTATGGGTTGAGAGTGGCGCACATTTTGCTGGCGCATTATTAGAGCTTGGTCTTGTTGATGAGCTTATCATTTATATTGCTCCGAAAATTTTAGGCAATGATGCTCGAGGTTTATTATCCATTTCACCACTGTCGTCATTATCTGAAGCCCCTGAATTTACAATAGATTCTCTTCAACAAATCGGTCCTGATATCCGCGTTTGTTTAAAACCTCGTTATTAATAGATGCAAATATGTGTGTCTATGGCGCTATTTGTAGTAAAATAGCGCCGTGTGTGTTATTCCCTGTCGTTACGACATTGTTATCAGCCAACTAACTACCTTGATTTATCAAGGATTTTTGGCTCCTTTGCTGTGTTATCATAAAACTGAGCGCAGTAAAGGAAAGAATGTGATAAAATCCGCGCCCCGCGGATAGGAGAAAAAGGTAACCTATGAACGTAATCAAAGGTGTTGTCGCGGCGCCAAACGCACGTGTAGCGATTGCAATTGCCCGTTTTAATAATTTTATTAATGATAGCTTGTTAGAAGGTGCCGTTGATGCACTTGAGCGTATCGGACAAGTTTCCTCAGAAAATATTACCGTCGTTTGGGTTCCTGGCGCTTATGAGTTGCCATTAACTGTAAAAGCATTAGCAGAAAGCGACAAATATGATGCAGTTATCGCGTTAGGCACTGTTATCCGTGGTGGAACCGCACATTTTGAATACGTTGCTGGCGAATGCAGCTCTGGCCTTTCTCATGTTGCAATGCAAAGTGAGATCCCTGTGACTTTTGGTGTATTAACCACTGAAAGCATTGAGCAGGCAATTGAACGAGCTGGTACTAAAGCGGGCAATAAAGGTGCTGAAGCTGCAATGACAGCACTTGAAATGATCAATGTACTTAAAGCCATTAAAGGCTAATCATCTGTTTTAACTAAAGGGGAATTTTGTGAAACCTGCTGCTCGTCGTCGTGCTCGTGAGTGTGCTGTACAAGCTATCTACTCATGGCAATTATCCGGAAATGACATCGCGGATGTGGAATTGGAGTTTTTATCCGAGCAGGATACCCAAGGTGTAGATATTGCTTATTTCCGTGAGCTTTTAGTGGGTGTTGCAATCAATGCAGCACGTTTAGATAAGGCGATGGAGCCTTATTTATCACGTCAACTGGAAGAGCTAGGCCAAGTTGAAAAAGCGATTTTACGTTTAGCTATGTTTGAACTCAGCTTCCGTGAAGATGTTCCTTATAAAGTAGCCATTAACGAAGCGATTGAATTGGCTAAGGTGTTTGGTGCTGATGACAGCCATAAATTTGTCAATGGTGTGTTAGATAAAGCTGCACCAACTGTACGTAAAAAATAACGTTCTTCACGTTTCCTCTATGGTAAATTAATAATCCAAGGCCGGTTACTCCGGCCTTTTATTTAGTAAGCATTGCTTCATAGGAAATTGATAATGCCTTGTGGTGAATTCTCCCTCATTAAACAATATTTCACTTCTCAGCCAGTTAAACGCAAAGATGTGAGTACGGGAATTGGGGATGACTGTGCAATATTGACTGTACCTGAAAAGCAACAAGTGGCAATTAGTACTGATACCTTAGTCAGTGGAATACACTTCCTGCCAACCATTTCCCCTGAAGATTTAGCGTATAAAGCATTAGCGGTCAATATTAGTGACTTAGCCGCGGTGGGGGCAGATCCTGCTTGGGCCTCATTAGCTTTAACATTGCCAAAAGTTGATAATGATTGGCTTGAGGCTTTTAGTCGCTCTCTATTTGCATTAGCAGAGTATTATTCTATTCAATTGATTGGTGGGGATACAACCAAAGGGCCATTGAGCTTAACCATCACAATACAAGGCTTGGTTCCTCAAGGTATGGCACTATTACGCTCAGGGGCTAAAATTGGTGATTGGATCTATGTTACAGGCTTTTTAGGGGATAGCGCGGCAGGACTCGCGGTTTTACAAAATAGATTACAACCTAGTCAACCAGAAAGCCGAGACTATTTTATTACTAGGCATTTGCGTCCGCAGCCTCGTCTTTTACAGGGGCAAGCATTAAGATCTTTAGCAAGTGCTGCTATTGATATTTCTGATGGTCTTATTTCAGATCTAAACCATATTTTAACGGCAAGTGGTTGTGGTGCTCGTATTAACTTAGATGCGTTGCCTTATTCTGCGGCAATGAAATCACAGGTGAGTAAAGAGCAAGCTGAAATTTGGGCATTAAGTGGTGGCGAAGACTATGAACTATGCTTTACCGTGCCTGAAATAAATCGTGGGGCTTTAGATATTGCTTTAGCCCATACGGGAGCTGACTTTCATTGCATAGGGCAAATTATGCCAATTGCAGAAGGTATACGTTATTTACGTGAAGGTAAAGAAGTGCACCCTAATCTGAAAGGGTTTGATCACTTTGGTGATAATAAATAAATCATATCGCTATAAACAAAAGGCGCTTAATGAGCGCCTCTGAAATCAAAATAATGTTATTAATCATTTTAATGATAATTCAAGATTAGCTTTTCTTCACAAATTCAGATTTTAATTTCATTTGTCCAAAGCCATCAATTTTACAATCAATATTATGATCGCCTTCCACTAAACGTATCCCTTTAACTTTTGTACCAATTTTGAGTGGCGTTGAGCTACCTTTTACTTTTAGATCTTTAATGACTGTCACTGAATCCCCATCGGCTAATAAATTACCATGGGCATCTTTAACAATCAGCTCATCGCTATCAGTTGTTGGCTCAGCATCGTTCCATTCGTGGGCACATTCAGGGCAGACATACATTGCCCCATCTTCATAGGTATACTCTGAGTTGCATTTAGGACAAGAAGGTAATGACATAATAATACTCTCAAATTTTTTCAAAATGGGAAGTGATTAATCGTCACAAAGAGGATAACACTTGCCCGATAAACAAAAGGACACATTATCGTTTTAGCGTAAAAAGTCTAATATGATGACCCAAATGACCAAAAATAGTATTGCCACAGATAATGCGAAAGGATAAGAGTATAATAGATCTAATAGAGTTTTGCATCTTTCATGGATTATTGGATAAAAGATGAGAAAAAGTAGATTAAATATAGAAGGTAATACACAAAATAATAAGAAATAATATCATTTAAAAACATAAATTAACTTATTGATTTTATAATTATTTATTTTATTAACTTAGATAAAATAACTACTCTCTCTTTAAAAGAGAGTATCAGTAATAATAGTGTTAATCTTCTTGTTATTATTTTATAAAATTTATCACCTAGCCTCGTTCAATCAATTTGGGGGGCTGAGTTAATAACGGTCCAATCCTCAATTCTTAAACCATCAACTCTTTCAAATTCTCGAGTATTATTGGTAACGACTATTAGCCCCTTACTTCTAGCATGTGCTGCTATATGTAAGTGGTTATCACCAACGTGTTTTCCCTGTTTTTCTAGTGTTGCTCTAATGTCTCCATAATGAAAAGCTGCTAAGTCATCGTAAGATAAAACAGTCAGTCGAGAAACAAAGTCGTTAACCGTAGCTAAGTTTTTGGCTGGATTTACACTTTTTTCAGCACCAAAAATGAGCTCAGCGAGTGTAATTGTAGAAATAGCTAATTGTTCAGCATGTTGGTTGAATTTTGGTAATAAAAACTCAGGCTTGCGTTTAATAGTGAATATAACAATAATTTGTATCTAATAGGTATTTAATCATCAAAGGATCCTCTTTCACTTGTAGCTTGATCAGGCCTTTCAGATAAGAAATCATCTGTTACAGACTTTTCTGATAAGAAAAAGCTATCCCATGCATTTTGTATAGGTGTGATTATTCTCTCGTTGCCTTTGACGCGAACAAAAACTTCTTTTACATCATCCGGAAATCGAGTCTCAGCGGGTAATCGAACATTTTGTGTTCTATTGCTCATAAATATTTTGCCATACTGGATCATAGTAATAGCTCCTATAAAAACTGCCATATAGCAGTTTTTATAGGATACCAAATAGGTTGTGTGAAATATATACACAACCTATTAACCTATTAATGTAAAAGATTATTTCCTATGAGCTATCACCGAGCCTCGTTCAATCAGTTTGGGTGTTAACACTAATAGATTGGCTTGTGCTTCAATATCTTCCATACGACGTAATAATTGGCTTACAGCAAGTTTGCCCAATTCATCTTTGGGTTGATGAATAGTCGTTAAAGGGGGGATCATATAAGAGGCTAAATCGATGTCATCATAACCGACGATAGAAATATCATCAGGTACACGTAGTCCTTTTTGATAAATCGCTTGGTAAGCACCGACCGCCATTGCATCATTACAGGTAAATACGGCCTGTGGTTGTATAGGGAGTGAGAGCAGTGTTTGCATTGCACTAAAGCCACCCGCAAACTCAAAATCACTGGTTAAAACCAGCTCTTTACGAATGGGTAACCCAGCTTGTTGCATCGCATTATAGTAGCCTTGTAGACGATGTTTAGCGGGAAGTTTATCTTGGGGACCCGCAATACAGGCGATGTCAGTAAAACCTTTTTCAATTAAATAATTCGTGGCTAATTCTCCCCCTAATAGGGAGTTATCTTGAATAATATCGCAACTGTATTCAAATGGAGACCAATCCATCATCACCATGGGTAACCGTGGATAACGATTTAATACTTCACTTGATGGTGCGCGGGCTTCAGTACACATTAATAACAGCCCATCGACACGCTTTTGTAGCAAGGTTTCAAGGCTAGTATCCATGCGCTCATAGTCGCCTTCGGTGTTGCATAAAATGAGGCTATAGCCTTGTTCATAGCAACTTCGTTCAACACCTCGAACGACTTCAGCATAAAAGGGGTTATTACTGGCGGTAACTAACATCCCTATGGTACGTGTGCAGTTCATTTTTAAACTACGAGCTAATGCTGAAGGGGCGTAATTTAAGGTTGCTATTGCATGATTAACCTTTGCGCGGATACCTTCACTCACATAACGATTGTTATTGATAACATGGGAAACGGTGGATGTTGAAACACCCGCTAAACGGGCGACATCTTTCATTGTTGCCAAAATATTATGCTCGCTCTGCTAAAAATGACTTAATTTCATCACGCCAAGGGACGGAGGATTGCGCGCCATGACGTGTCACTGCAATTGCCGCGGCTGCATGGGCGAAACGGATCGCATCATGAGCTGATTTACCTTCTAATATCGCTGTAACAAATGCACCGTTAAAGGTATCACCTGCGGCAATAGTATCAACTGCTTCAACACGAAAACCGGGAATGATCATACCGGTGCCTTGTTCACTAAACCATACTCCACGACTGCCTAAAGTGATTAAAACGTGTTTTATGCCTTTGCTGTGCAAAATATTAGCCGCTTTAGCTGCACCCACTTCATCATGCACAGAAATACCGGTTAATATTTCGGCTTCTGTCTCATTTGGCGTAATAATATCAATAAAACTCAGAAATTCATCAGATAACGGCTGTGCAGGAGCGGGATTTAAAATCACTTTTGTTTGATGTGCTTTGGCTTGTTTTGCTGCCTCAAAGACAGTGTCTAGAGGGGATTCTAATTGCATTAATAAAGCATCTGCTTGTTCAATAATATGACGATACTGATGCAAATGGCTTGGAGTGAGAGCACTATTTGCTCCGGCAACAATGCTAATGACATTTTCGCCTTGTTCATTAACTAGGATCATTGCTACACCTGTAGGTGTCTTGGGAATAATACGAATTGCATCAGTATCAATATTATCTGTTTTTAATTGAGCGATGATTTCGCGACCAATAGCATCATCTCCCACACAGGCTATAAACGTGATATCGGCACCACTACGTCCACAAGCGACGGCTTGATTTGCCCCTTTACCACCAAATGCTATTTTATAGTCATGACCAATCACGGTTTCTCCGGGCTTGGGAAATTGTGCAATATTCATAATATGGTCAACGTTGATGCTACCTAAAACAGCAAGGAGGGGAGTTGTCATAGCCTTTATCCTTTGAAAACCTAGTTTATAACGAAACTAACCACGCAGCGAAAGTACTACGTGGTTAGATGGGTGATTATTTTTGAGTGACTAATTCAAGCTCAACAGGAATAGTGGGATCCACTTTTTCCCCTTTCAGAATTTTATCAGCGGTTTGAATACCAATAATACCAATTTGATCGGGGCGTTGTGCAATAGTCGCACCTAAAACACCTCGGTTAACCGCTTTAATGCCATCATTTGTGCCATCAAAGCCAACGACTAAGACATCGGTACGACCTGCTGTTTGTAATGCACGCAATGCCCCTAATGCCATTTCATCGTTTTGAGCAAATACCGCTTGCACTGAAGGATTAGCGGTTAATAGATTTTGCATAACATTAAGGCCTTTAGTACGGTCAAAGTCAGCAGGTTGGCTTGCTAATATATTAAGTTTGTGAGCATCAACAGCTTGTTTAAAGCCTTCTCCACGCTCACGAGAAGCGGAGGTTCCGGCGATCCCTTCTAGTTGGATCACTTTGGCATCATTACCCACTTTTTCCGCAATATAATCTCCCGCCATTTTTCCTCCTAGGCGGTTATCAGAAGCAACATGGCTAACAACCTCACCTTTATTGGCTACTCTATCTAGGGTTACTACAGGAATTTTAGCTTTATTTGCCATTAACACGGCATTACCTACAGCATCAGAATCCGTTGGATTAATGAGCATTAAACGGGTGCCTTTTACGGTTAAGTCCTGCACATTTGCCAATTCTTTGGCAGGATTATCCATTGAATCAAGCACGACTAAGTCATAACCTAATTTATCCGCCTCTTTTTGTGCACTGTCTTTCATGGTGACAAAGAAAGGATTATTGAGCGTTGAAATAACAAGGGCGATAGACTCTTTTGCTAATGCATTGGCACTTATGGTAGCGCTTAGAGCAACCACTGAGAGAAGCGTTGCTATTTTTTTTAGTTTCATAATATATTCCTGTCGGGGTTCGGATTAAGAGAAAGCGTATTATTTTTTGTTATCAACCAGCACGGCAAGTAAGATGACAACAGCTTTGACTATCATTTGATAATTGGATGATATGCCTAATAAATTGAGTGCATTATTGAGAAAGCCTAAAATTAACGCACCAATAAGTGTGCCCATTATGCGTCCTTTACCGCCAGCAAGACTGGTACCACCTAAGACGACTGCGGCGATAGCATCCAGTTCATAACCATTGCCTGCCATTGGTTGGGCGGAAGAAAGACGAGCAACTTCAATGACACTGGCAAGGGCCGCTAATAAACCGCAAAGCGCATAAACAATAATTTTGATTTTATCGACACTAATACCAGATAAACGGGTTGCTGCTTCGTTTCCTCCAAGGGCATAGATATAGCGACCCAAGCGTGTGTGATGCAATACATACCACGCGCTTAAAAAGACAATCATCATCAGCCAAATAGGGGTGGGGATCCCAAAGGGGCGTCCAATACCAAACCAGCTAAACAGGTCGGCATTATCGCTAAATCCTGTATTTATTGGACTGCCATCAGTATAAACACGCGTGACACCACGCAATAACAGCATCATCACTAATGTGGCAATAAATGCCTGCACTTTACCTTTAGCGATAATGACACCTGTAACGCCACCAATAGCGGCTCCTAATGCTAAAGCACCGACAACAGCCACTAACGCATTAACATCAGCCCCTACCATAGAAGCAGCAACAGCACCGGTTAAAGCGAGTAATGAGCCTACCGATAAATCGATACCAGAGGTTAAAATGACTAATGTCATACCTACAGCCATAATTGCGTTAACAGAGGTTTGTTGTAGGATGTTAAAAATATTATTTAAGGTAAAAAAATTCGGGCTGAGTGTTGAAACCACGACAATAAGCAACAATAAGGCAATGAGTGATTTTTGTTCTAATAACCAAGCCTTAGAGAACCATCGTTTTGACGCTGGTATTGATTTTGTACTCATCTCAAACTCCTACTGTAGCACCATATTGTTTACCAACAGCCGCCGCCATTAGCATCTCTTGTGTGACATTATTGGCAGAAAACTCACCGCTGATACGACCTTCATGCATAACTAAAATGCGGTCACTCATTCCCATTACCTCTGGCATTTCTGAAGAGATCAAAATGATGCTTAATCCCTCTTGTTTAAACTTATTAATTAATTGGTAAATCTCTTTTTTCGCCCCCACATCGACACCGCGGGTAGGCTCATCAAGAATAAGCACTTTAGGACGAGTCATTAGTCCGCGAGCAATAGCGACTTTTTGTTGATTACCGCCTGATAAAAAACCAATGATCTGATTGATGGACGGGGTTTTTATGTTGAACAATTTAATAAAGTCACTGACAGTTAATTGCTCTTCTTTATGATTTAAGATCCCCATAGTGCGACTAAAATAAGGTAGCGCCGTCAGTGACATATTCTCTTTTACTGACATACCTAGCACTAAACCATCGCGTTTTCTGTCTTCAGAGATATAAACAATACCTTGGGCGAGTGCATCTGCAGGCTTTTTGATCTGACAAATTTTACCTTCTAACGTCACGCTACCTTGTGTTTTTGGCAATGCACCGTAAATCATTTTCATTAATTCAGTACGGCCTGCGCCCATTAACCCTGAAATACCTAAAATTTCATTTTCATGTAGGGAAAAGCTGACATCATGTATATCTGCACCACTTAAGTGAGAGACATTAAGTTTAGTTTTTCCTGCAGGAATATGGATGCGAGGGTATTGATCTTCTAATTTACGGCCTACCATCATTTCAATAAGTGTCTCTTCTTGTAATGAAGAAACGGGCTTTTCGCCAATAAATTGACCATCGCGCAACACAGTGACATCATCACAAATATCAAAAATTTCTTTTAATCGATGTGAGATATAGACAATGCCACAACCTTGATTTCTTAATTCAGTTATCACACTAAACAGAGAGCGAGTTTCGGTGTCTGTCAATGCATCTGTCGGTTCATCCATAATAATCACTTTAGAGCCAAAACTGAGTACTTTGGCAATTTCAACCATTTGCTGATCACCAATGGATAATTCAGAAACTAAGCGATGACTGCGATAAGGAAGGTTTAAGCGAACAAGTAATTTATCCGCTTCTGCATACATTTTTTTCCAATCAATGGCACCAAATGCACGGGTAAACTCGCGACCTAAAAAGATATTTTCTGCAATGGTTAATTCAGGGATAAGATTGAGTTCTTGATGGATAATGCCTATTCCTGCTTCTTGAGAAGACTTAGGACCATTAAAAGAGCAACGTTCCCCTTGATAAATAATTTCACCTGCGTCTTTTGGGTAGATACCTGTTAGCACTTTCATTAGTGTGGATTTACCTGCGCCATTTTCACCAACAAGTGCCATCACTCGGCCAGGATAAATTCGTAACGTCGCACCAGATAATGCTTTTACGCCCGGAAATGATTTATCAATATTTTTTAATTCAAGTAATGCTTCCATATTGGCCTCAGAAAGTCACACCAGAAAACAGCACGATATTGGCATAAGGAGAGCATTCACCTGTTCTTATCACCGCTTTATTATCTGGAAGTTGTTTTTTAAATTCTTCATGAGTGACATAAATGATCTCGATAGGTTTTTTTTGTTGTTGTTCTAATAAATGCAAATAACGGGTTATCTCACTAAAAAGAAGTGGGTTTATATTTTTAATTTCTATGGCAAGCATAACGGCTTCGACTTGCATTTCATGGGTGATCGTTTGTAACACTGACATAAAGTCAGGGATCCCCTGAGTTAAAGCAAGATCGATACGCTCAACAGAAGAGGGTATGGGTAATCCAGCATCTGCAATCGTTATTTTGTCAGTATGTCCTAAACGTGCAATTACGCTAGAAATTGAACTATTAAGTAATACACCTTTTTTCATCTTTGCCTCCTCAGCGAAACGTTTCGCTGTTCTACATAGTAGGAAATGAAAATAGGAAAACAAGTTGGATTTATTTATATTGTGAAGGTGATCGAAACGTTTCGTTAAAGGAAAGAAAAAAGGAAAAATCTAACTGATTGAATCAATTAACGCTGAATGGATTCAATTTTAAAATTGATAAATTACAGTTAATTTCATTAAAAAGTGATCTTTAACAAGATTTGAAAATAATTAAAAAAGAAAAGAAATAAGGGCAGTTTTTACAAGAAAATAAAGTCAGAATTTATTAACCTTATCAATAGTCTCTCCGGCTTTACAAGCAAGAGAGACTTTTGAAATATTAGCTCAAAGAATGAGCCTGATAAGCTTTAATCGATTTTTCAATGCCTGTTGCATCAAGTCCTAAATCGGCTCTGATCTCTTCTTGTCCACCTTGTGGCACAAAAAGATCAGGTAACCCTAAATTGAGTACGGGCACTAAACAACGCTCTTGCATTAATAACTCGTTAACGCCGCTACCTGCGCCACCCATAATGGCATTTTCTTCTAAGGTGACCAGTATGTCGTGTTGTTTGGCAAGGGAAAGGATCAGTTCTTTATCTAGTGGTTTGATAAAGCGCATATCTGCAACTGTTGCATCCAGTTTTTCTGCAACATCTAAGGCTTCGGGTAATAAGGTTCCGAAGTTTAAAATTGCAATACTTTTACCTTGGCGACGAATAATACCTTTTCCTATAGGAAGTTCGCTCAGCGGTTGTAATGGCGCACCAACCCCTGAACCTCTAGGATAACGTACAGCGACAGGCCCTTCTTGATAATGGTAACCTGTATGCAACATTTGGCGACACTCATTTTCATCGCTAGGTGCCATAATAATCATATTAGGGATACAGCGTAAAAAAGAGAGATCAAAAGCTCCTTGGTGGGTCTGACCATCCGCACCAACAATGCCACCACGATCGATAGCAAAGAGTACCGGGAGTTTTTGGATAGCCACATCGTGGATCACTTGATCATAAGCGCGTTGTAAGAAGGTGGAGTAAATAGCCACGATCGGCTTATAACCACCAATGGCTAATCCAGCAGCGAAGGTGACGGCGTGTTGCTCCGCAATTGCGACATCAAAGTATTGTGCGGGGTACTCTTTAGAAAAGCGCACCATACCAGAGCCTTCACGCATAGCAGGGGTGATTGCCATTAATTTTTCATCAGTGGCGGCTTCTTCACATAACCAGTCCCCAAAAATTTTTGAAAACGTCGGGCGTGCATTGGGGCTTTTAGGTAAAGTACCTGTCTTCGGATCAAATTTAGGTACCGCATGCCAACTGATTGGATCTTGCTCTGCGGGAGCGTAACCCCGACCTTTTTTGGTCATAATATGTAAAAGTTGCGGCCCTTTTAGATCGCGCATATTCGTGAGCGTTTGTACTAAAGCAATAACATCGTGACCATCAACTGGACCAATATAGTTAAAACCTAACTCTTCAAACATGGTGCCGGGCACAACCATGCCTTTAATATGTTCTTCTGTCTTTTTCAGTAATTCTTTAATTGGGGGAATACCAGAAAAGACTTTTTTGCCACCTTCACGTAGCGTGGTATACAGTTTGCCAGATAGAAGTTGTGCAAGGTGGTTATTTAGTGCCCCGACATTTTCTGAAATCGACATTTCATTATCGTTAAGTACCACTAGCATATCTGGATTAATATCACCGGCATGATTCATGGCTTCAAATGCCATTCCTGCAGTAATTGCACCGTCACCAATCACACAAACAGTCTTTCTGCCTAGGTTTTCTTGCTCTGCAGCAACAGCCATACCCAGCCCAGCACTGATAGAGGTGGATGAATGACCAACACAGAGTTTGTCATATTCACTCTCTTCACGCCAAGGGAAGGGATGTAGGCCATTTTTTTGACGAATAGTATCAATGCGATCACGACGACCCGTTAATATTTTATGAGGATAAGCCTGATGGCCCACATCCCAAATCAGATTGTCAAAGGGAGTTTTATAAACGTAATGAAGCGCAACCGTTAACTCAATAGCACCTAAACCTGAGGCGAAGTGACCACTTGAGCGGCTGACACTGTTAAGAAGATATAGCCTTAGCTCATCACAGAGTTTAGGTAAACTCTCTTTTGGTAATAGGCGTAAATCTTCGGGTGTTTCAACCAACGCCAATGTGGGATATTTTTCGATATCAATGCTCATGTGATGCCTATTAATTAATGACTTGTAATAGGGAAAGAGCAGGTAAGCTGCTCTTTTTATTTTTTATTAGTTTTTCCGTTCTACGATAAAATTCGCTAATTGTTTTAGCGTAGAGGTATCGTACTCGTATTGTTCAAGAAACGCTAAGGCATCCAATGCTTCGTTATACAATTCCTGTGCTTTCTTTTGTGCTTGTGCTAAACCAAGTAGAGCCGGATAAGTACTTTTTCCTGCTTCTTGATCACTTCCCTGTCGCTTTCCAGTCTCTTCAGTGCTCCCAATAACATCTAAAATGTCATCCTGAACTTGGAAAGCTAAGCCTATAGTGTGGGCATATTTATCCAGTGCAGGTAACACATCGTGCCCTTTTTGCCCTGCGCTAAGTGCCCCTAGGCGAACCGCTGCACGAATTAACGCACCTGTTTTATGTAAATGAATTTTCTCAAGAGCAGCAAGATCAATTGATTTATCTTCGGCATCAAGATCAAGTGCCTGTCCACCACACATACCCGCTAAACCACTGGCTGTGGCTAATTCAGCAATCATGGCTACGCGATCGGCAATGGCGACATCAGGCATCGCATTTTTGGCTAAAATTTCAAAGGCCAAGGTTTGTAATGCATCACCCGCTAAAATGGCATTGGCTTCGCCAAACTCAATATGACAAGTGGGTTTTCCTCGACGTAAATCATCATTGTCCATTGCAGGTAAGTCGTCATGGATCAGTGAATATGCATGAATGCACTCAATAGCGGCTGCTGGCACATCAAGATTAGCAACAGGTACGTTAAACATTTCTCCTACCGCATAAACAAGAAATGGGCGTAAACGTTTCCCCCCCAAGAGTGCTCCGTAGCGCATTGCTTGGCTGAGTGGCATATCAGAAAAAGGCAACGTTTGTAGCGCTTGGTTGAGTGCTTCATCAACACGCTGATGTGCAGAATGTAATTTTTGACGGAACGCATCCGTACATAAAGTTGCGTTACTCAATTATTCAGCCTCTTGGATAAAATCATCAGGTGTAGCGTCATCATCCTCTTTGAGTAAGATGCGAACACGTTGTTCAGCATCTTGTAATGTTTTTTGTCCCACACGAGCTAAACGAACACCATGTTCGAACTCATTAAGGGCCTCTTCTAAAGGTAATTCACCTGATTCTAAGCGGTTAACTATTTGCTCAAGTTCTTGCATCGAAGCTTCAAAACTTGGAGTTTGCGTGGTGTCTTGGTTAATTGATGTCGTTTTTTTAGCCATAATATTTTTGATGATAAAGCATGTTAGCTGAATAATAGTGATCATCTTACTACAATTGAGAAGAAAATTTCTTATTCAGTCAGCGATTTTTGCGGGTGAGGCCTAAATATTGGTGATATACTTTGTGACTTTTATAAACTCCAGTCAATTAATATCACTGTAGTTTATGTCTCTACTTAATAACCTATGACCATTGACTATGAAGTTTATTATTAAATTATTCCCCGAAATCACGATCAAAAGCCAATCTGTTCGTATACGTTTTATCAAAATTCTGACCAGTAATATTCGCAATGTATTAAGTACATTAGGTGATGATATCACGGTTGTTCGCCACTGGGACAACATTGTGGTTGTCAGTAAAGACGAAAGTAAAAGCGAAGCGGTGTGTGATGCGCTAACTCGTATCCCAGGTATTCATCACTTTTTACAAGTTGAAGAGCATAGCTATACCGATTTACATAATATTTTTGAACAGACCTTTGCTGCCTTTGGTCATTTAGTTGAAAACAAAACGTTTTGCGTAAGAGCTAAACGCCGTGGTAAACACAGTTTTACTTCTAATGAAGTAGAGCGTTATGTGGGTGGTGGTTTTAACCAACACGTTGAAAGTGCAAAAGTAAAATTAACTCGTCCGGATGTGACCATTAATCTAGAAATTGAAGATGATAAGCTGATCCTAGTTAATGCTCGCTATGAAGGTATTGGTGGTTTCCCTATTGGTACACAAGAAGATGTATTATCACTTATCTCTGGTGGTTATGATTCTGGTGTATCAAGTTATATGTTGATGCGCCGCGGTAGTCGTGTTCATTACTGCTTTTTTAATCTTGGTGGTTCAGCCCACGAAATTGGCGTTAAACAAGTTGCACATTATCTTTGGAACCGCTTTGGACGCTCTCATAAAGTACATTTTGTTGCCGTTGATTTTGAACCCGTTGTGGCAGAAATTTTAGAGAAAATTGATGATGGCCAGATGGGGGTTGTTCTGAAACGTATGATGGTGCGTGCGGCATCTCGTGTTGCTGAGCGTTATGGCGTACAAGCTATTGTAACAGGTGAAGCATTAGGGCAGGTTTCTAGCCAAACATTAACCAATCTACGTTTAATTGATAATGCGACGGATACCTTAATTCTGCGTCCTCTTATCACGCACGATAAAGAAAATATCATTAATATCGCTCGCCAAATTGGTACGGAAGATTTTGCTCGTACTATGCCAGAGTTTTGTGGTGTTATCTCCAAGAATCCTACAGTAAAAGCGGTTAAAGCCAAAATCGAAGCTGAAGAAGAAAAATTTGATTTTTCTATTCTCGATAGTGTTGTTGAAAATGCTAAGAATATGGATATTCGCCGTATTGCTGAAGAGACGGTACAGCAAGTAACAGAAGTTGAAATGGTCTCTGAGTTTGCAACGAATGACGTTGTACTGGATATCCGCTCTCCAGAAGAACAAGAAAACTCACCTCTAAAATTAGAGGGTGTAGATGTTAAAGAATTACCATTTTATAAATTAAGTACACAATTTGGTGATTTAGATAACAGCAAAACTTATTTGCTCTATTGTGAGCGAGGTATGATGAGTCGTTTACAAGCACTGTATTTACGTGAACAAGGCTTTAATAACGTAAAGGTGTATCGTAAGAAGTAACATATTGGCAGACTGTGCTTTATTAATAAAAAAGCCACTAATTTTAACTACTTTGCATACTAAGTAGTTAAAATTAGTGGCTTTTATTTTTTATACAACAATAATGTTGGGGAATGTCGCTGCCATTCTCCAGATGATTACTTTGCTCTTATAGCTAGACCATCATCAAGGTGCTTGCGCGAACCCACATTTTTTACAAAATGCTTCATATTTATAGAGCTAAGGGTGTATGTTAGCTCTTAGATCTAAAACTATCATCTAGATCTTATCCTATAAATATATAGTAATAGAAAAAAATAGCAATTTCAAAGATTACTTAGAAGACATATTGCAGTAGAACAGGTAAATCCTAAATTATTTAGCTCGATAGTTGCCATATTTAATGTTGTTCCTGTTGAAAGAAAATCATCAATTAAAATGATATTATAATTATTTAATTTTCTAATATTAAAGTTTGGATCTATTTTCCAAGGAGAGAAATAATGCCTAATTTTATTAGGGATGTGCTTCATTTTGAAAATCGTATTGGGAGGTAAAGATTGTAATTCAGATAACGTTCTGTTTAGTAATTTTATATGATTTTCTTTTTTATTTACTGTGCTGTTAGCATAACGATTTATAACTTCTTCTACTGTACATTTTATAAATATCTCATTATAGAGTGTTGACTTGAAATGACGAGAAACTCTCCTAGCCAATAGGTATGGAACTGTACTAGATGAAGGCATAGCGATAAATATAATATTTTGATTTACTATTTTATCTCTTATTTTATTTAATATAGCTAAAAAAGAAGGTTTGAATTTATATAGTTCATTGATTGTTATTGTATAGTTAAAAATACCTTTTAATGAATATATTAGAGGATTACCATCTCGTTCATAATCACCAAATTTAGTTCGTTGATAAATACTATATATTGTTATTTTATTCTTTTTACCTATTATACTAATTTTGGGATTTTTATTAATGGAAGTAATTACTCTTCGTTCATGATGAGCGTTAAAACTAATAGTTTTATTTTCAGAAATATCAATACCCAGAATATTATACCTTTTTATTACTAAAATAACTAAATTCTATTATTGTAGTAATGTTATCATTCTGAAAATAGATCTAATATAAAGAATATCTGAATAAAAATGAGCAAAAATATTATTTTTTTGCTCAATATAATATGTTAGCAATTATTATTTACCTATCCCCAAACCCAGTAATTTCATCTTGATAATTATAAATACCTGGTGGTAATACAAGTTGTTTAGCGACATCAGCTGCAACTGCTTTACCTTTTAGGCGCTCAATAATTTTAAGTGCGAAATCTATAGTGGTAGCGGGGGCTTGGCTAGTAATCAGATTGACTCTTTCGTCAAAGTAAACCCGATAATCAACCCATTTTTTAGGTTCGATTTTATCTTTTAAGCCGGGGAAACCTGTCATATTGCCTATTGGAAAGAGGTTATGAGACTCTAAGATGATCGCAGGAGCTGCGCAAATAGCGGCAACTAGTCTATTTTCACTGTGCATGCGGCGTACTTTTTCAACCACAAGAGGACTATCTCGTAAGGTTTCTGCACCTATTAATCCTCCGGGTAAAATAATGGCATCATAATGGTGATCAACAACACGAACTAATGGGACATCAGCAATTAATTTGATCCCTCGTGAGCAGGTGATCACTAAGTCATCAACATCATCTTCAGCACTAGCAAGTATGACCTTAATTCCAGCTCTAACGAGTAAATCAGCGGTGGTAACAACCTCTGTTTCTTCACTACCATTAGCTAGACAGATGAGTGCGGATATGGTCATAATTGCCTTCCTTCTGTTTTATAAATTGAAAAAGTCGCTTATTTTCGGGTAACACGAGTCCTTGCTCTGATGCCCTACGTAATAGATAGCCTGTAATATAATCGATTTCGGTATGGCGTTGATATTTCACATCTTGATACATAGATGAGTAATTATTAGCAGTTTGCTCTATGGTATCGATAATATAACCATGTAAATGTGATCTAGAGGTAGGTATAACACCTTCTCGCTCCATTACCTGATAAACTTCATCACAGACTTTCTGGATATGCTCAGGGTATTTTAATAAATCACCATTGCGACATTGATAAAACACCGTTAAAGGGTTGATAACACAATTTACGGCTAATTTTAGCCAGCTAATAGTATGAATATCATTGTGCCAAGCTACATCCGGTAAAGCTTGATGTAAAATTTCAGCTAAATAACCGTATTGACGTGCTGTTGTATTTAGTGGGCCAATGTGGGTGATCCCTTCTGCTGTATGGAGCACTTTTTGATCTTGTTGATAAGCACCATGAGTGATTATACCTTGTAATATCGCTCTTTTAGTCGGTGTTTCAGGTAGGGTGAGCTCATCTAGTGTTCCCATACCATTATGGATCAGTAAAATCGGGCAATCAGCAGAGAGGTGAGGGATAAGTGCATTAACCGCGTCTGAAACTTGCCAAGACTTTAAGCAAACAAGCAGTAACTCACTGTGTTGTAGCCATGTTTTTTGGTTGGCCATAATGCGTTGTTGAAATGGGATACCATTAATGGAGTCAACGTTAACGTCAAAATCAGGTTGAGGTATTCTTAACCATCCTTGTACTTCATGGGCTTGTTGCGTTAATCCTGCAATCCAAAGTTTACCAATTGAACCACATCCTAATACGGTTATTTTCATCATTTTTCTCCTGCTAAATGGTAAACAGGCGCTCCATATTATTCATCTAACATTAACCTAATATTATTAACAGTTCGGTAATTTTATCAATGCAAATTGAGAGCTATATCAAATTATAACATCGTTTATCTTCACTTGCTGAAGCTATCTCTGCTTTGTTATATGGAAAGTCAAGAGTAATGACATGAGTATGGCTTTTTTGCTGAGTGAAAAACAGCTATTATTCAGGTTGTTTTTATTTATTGAGGAAGAACGAATGCCATCTTTTGATATCGTATCTGAAGTTGACTTGCATGAAGTGCGCAATGCGGTAGAGAACGCACAACGTGAACTGACTACTCGTTGGGATTTTCGTAATGTTGAAGCAAGTTTTGAATTAAACGAAAAAACTGAGTCAGTAAAAACAACTAGTGTATCTGAATTTCAGGTGCAGCAGTTATTAGATATTCTGCGTGAGAAAATGGCAAAAAGAGGGATTGATGGTGCTGTTTTAAATATCCCTGAAGAGATGACTCACAGCGGAAAAACATACAGTGTAGAAGCGACCTTAAAGCAAGGTATTGATACTCCTTTAGCGAAAAAAATCGTTAAAATGATCAAAGACAGCAAATTAAAAGTACAAGCACAAATCCAAGGTGAGCAAGTACGAGTAACAGGTAAATCACGTGATGATTTGCAAGCTGTGATGAAATTAGTTAGAGAGGGTGAATTAGGTCAGCCTTTCCAATTTACCAATTTTCGTGATTAATGACGAAAGTATAAAAAAATGCGCTGTTTGGTTTATTCAGCGCATTTACAGGGTATATGAGGTTTAAACGCCGAGCACTAACGATTCTAATGTCGCTCTTGGTGTCTGCTTGGTATCCACTTTAATATAAGCACTTTGTTCGTGTGCCATAATTACCACTTCATTAACACCAGGTTGTTGCTTAAATTTCTGCTCTAATTGTTGTTGTTGAGCATTTGATAAATGTGCCGGCAATTCTATACGTAAGCTACTAACATAAGGTGGTTGACGTAATGTTAAGCTAATGGCAAACCAAACTAAGCCAATCAATAAACATCCAGCAAAGACTGCTTGAGCATCGTAATGTTGGTAGAGCCATCCACCTAAAATACCACCTAATGCTACACCTAGAAATTGGCTGGTGGAATAAATCCCCATTGCCGTGCCTTTATAACCTGCCGGTGCTTCTTTACTAATTAATGAAGGTAGCAGTGCCTCCATAATATTAAAACCAATAAAGAATATCTGAATACCTAAAATAATTAGCCACAAGCTGGTTCCTGAAATCATAAAGATAGCTTGAGCAATAATCAGCAGAAAGATACACAGTAAGAACACTTGTTTCATTTTACGTTTTTTTTCTGCATAGATAATAAAGGGTAATACTGAAATAAAGGCAATCAGCATAGTGACTAGATAGACAACCCAATGTTTCTCATTAACTAATCCGGCATTATGCATGATCAAAGGAAGTGCGACAAAAGCGGCCATCAATAAAGTGTGTAGTGAAAAAATCCCGACATTAAGCTTTAATAATTGCGCATCAAATAAAACTTTTTTGACACTTCCTCGTACAAAACTTGATTCTCGATTAAGTATATGATGTTCGCTATTCGGTACGGTAATGAGGGTGATCATAATCCCGCCGAAAGCGAGTAGGGCAATGCCCCAAAATAGACCTTGTAAGCCAAAAATATGTGTGAGTATTGGGCCTAAAACAAGGGCTAAGGCAAACGTAATACCAAAGCTAATGCCAATAAAGGCCATTGCTTTGGTTCTATTTTGTTCGCGGGTTAGATCAGATAATAGAGCCATCACTGCGGCAGATATAGCTCCAGCACCTTGTAATGCTCGCCCGATAATAATGCCATAAATGCTGTCACTTAAAGCAGCAGTAAGGCTACCAACAATAAAAATAATTAAGCCGAAAACAATCATTGATTTTCGGCCAAATTTGTCTGAGAAAAATCCAAAAGGAATTTGGAAGATTGCTTGAGTTAATCCATAAATACCAATAGCTAATCCAATTAGCGATTCTGTCGCATGTTGTAGTTGCAGTCCGTAGGTGGTTAAAACGGGAAGTACCATAAACATGCCAAGCATGCGAAGAGAGAAAACAGCTCCTAGTCCCCATGTCGCTTTGCGCTCTAATGGAGTCATTTTATTATCATTCATGGATTACCTCGTATTACTGATACCTCATTGTAATAGTATTTTGTCACGAGGTTAATCAATAAATGGGATACAAAAAAAGACGAAATTGTACTGATAAGGCTGAATGTGGCATTTAAACTAAAAATGCCAGTCATGATTGACTGGCATTAGCATTTTTTGCAATTGAAATTACATTATCTCAGATAAGCGAGAACCGTTTCTGTTGAACTGGTGGGATCAACAGACATCATTACACTTAATGATGTAATGGCAATGATAGAAAATATAAATAATTTTCTTGCCCACACTTTATCATTGGTTGCTTTATAACCAGATAATGCCATGCCCAACCACCAGATACTGACTGCAGAGGCAACAATCAGGTATTTATACCCTGCATATCCCACTAAAGTCAGCATCAGCGTTGCAACCATAAAGGCCAGAATATAGAGAATAATATGGCGCTTAGCGACTGAGATCCCTTTAATAACAGGTAATACGGGGATATTGGCTGCTTGGTAGTCTTTAAAACGGAAAATCGCAATGGCATAAGAGTGAGGCATTTGCCACAAACTAAAGATAAGTAATAAAATTGCTGCACCCGCATCAAATTCACCGCTAACAGCACAGTAGCCGATAACCGGTGGTGCAGAGCCTGATAAACTACCAATCAGTGTGCCATAAACAGATTTACGTTTCATATAGAGGCTATAAACCCCAACATAAATAATAAAGCCGAATACAGCGATAAACATTGCAAGTGGGTTGGCTGCTACATAGAGCAGCACAACACCTGCAATACCTAATACTGAGGCATAAATAAGGCTAATTTGCGGGTCGATTAATCCTTGAACTAATGGACGATTCTTCGTTCTTTCCATGATACGGTCAATATCACGGTCAATATAGTTGTTAAAAACACAACCAGAAGCAACGACCAGAGACACCCCAAGTAGAGTCGCGAAAAATAGGGGGTAGTCAATCTCGCCTTTTGAGGCGAGAAGGAAACCACCTATCACAGAAATTAAATTTCCGAAAATAATTCCTGGTTTGGTGACTTGTAGGTATTGCTTAATCATAGCGACAACTCTTAATCCATCATCATATTGATGTTCAGGTTGTACATAATCCACAGTGAGCCAATCACAACAATGCCGATAATCAACAAGGTGAATAGGAATGCGATAACGTTCCAGCGCTCTTCTGAGGACGTGTTCATATGTAAGAAACAGACTAAATGAACAACAATCTGTACGACGGCCATACCAACGACTGTCCATAAGATAGTTGAGGTTGTAGCTGTTCCTTCCATCACCATCCAAAATGGGATCACGGTGAGGATAACGGACAGAATAAAGCCAATCAGATAGGACTTCATGCTGCCGTGGCTTGCGCCTGAAGGAGAAGTATTTGGATGACTCATTACATCGCTCCCATCAGATAAACTACGGTGAACACACAGATCCAGACAACATCAAGGAAGTGCCAGAACAGGCTTAAGCAACTTAAACGGGTGCGATTAACATCAGTTAAACCACGGCGTGATACTTGGATCATCATAATAATAATCCAAACTAATCCCGCTGTTACGTGCAGACCGTGTGTTGATACTAAGGCAAAGAATGCCGATAAGAATGCACTGCGATCTGGGCCATAACCTTCAGCGATAAGTTCATGGAACTCATATACTTCCATTACCACGAAGCCTAAACCGAATAAGAAGGTAACGAATAGCCACAGATTGACTTGGCTAACACTACCTTTATTCATGCTAAGCATGGCGAAACCAAAAGTGATACTACTAAACAGTAGTAAGAAGGTTTCAACTAAAACAAAAGGCAGGCTAAAGATTTCTTTACCAGAAGGACCATCAGCAATCCCGTTAACAAGCACCGCATAAGTGGCGAATAAGCTGGCAAACAGGATAAGGTCGCTCATTAGATAGATCCAGAAGCCGAAAACTTTCGTCGCTCCTGCATCGTGGTGCCCATGATGCTCATGGGCGTTTGCGTTATTTAAAGTTTGAGTTGACATTATTTCACACCTGCTTTTTTCAGTTCTTCATAATGCTTATTCTCGATGGCTTCAATTTCAGGTACTTGGACATAGTAATCAACATCTGTATCGAAACTTTTCGCGATCCAAGTGACTATCATTCCTGAGAAACCAACAATCGCTAACCACCAGATATGCCAGATCATGGCAAAGCCAAACACTAAGCTAAATGCAGAGATAATGACGCCTGCTGCGGTATTTTTTGGCATATGGATAGGTTCATATTTTGCAGGGCGCTGATAAGCAGTACCTTTTTCTTTCTGATCCCACCACTCATCACGAGCTTTCACTTGCGGTTCAACGGCAAAGTTATAGAAAGGTGCAGGAGAAGAAATTGACCATTCCAGAGTACGTCCACCCCATGGATCACCTGTTAAATCACGGTTTAAGTGGCGGTCGCGGATACTGACGTAAATTTGGATAACTTGGCAAACAATACCAAGAGCAATCAGAGCGGCACCACCAGCAGCAACCATCAGCATTGGGTGGAATTCTGGGTTGATATTTTGGCTTAAACGGCGAGTCATACCCATAAAGCCAAGGATATACAGTGGCATAAAGGCCATAAAGAAACCGATAAACCAGAACCAGAATGCGCGGATACCCCATTTTTCATTAAGCGTGAAGCCAAATGCTTTAGGGAACCAGTAAGTCATACCAGCAAAACAACCGAACACCACACCACCGATAATGACGTTGTGGAAGTGAGCGATTAAGAACAAGCTGTTATGTAATACAAAGTTTGCGCCAGGAACCGCTAATAGTACCCCAGTCATCCCCCCTACTGAGAAGGTGACTAAGAAACCGATTGTCCATAGCATAGGGCTTTTATACTCGATACGGCCCTGATACATGGTAAACAGCCAGTTAAAGATTTTAACCCCTGTGGGTATAGCGATGATCATGGTGGCTATACCGAAGAAGGCATTAACGTTGGCACCTGAGCCCATGGTAAAGAAGTGGTGTAACCAAACGATAAATGATAAGACGGTGATAACAACGGTCGCACCGACTAAAGAGGTATAACCGAATAGACGTTTTTTAGAGAACGTCGCGGTAACTTCAGAGAACACACCAAAGACTGGCAGAATAAGAATATAAACTTCTGGATGACCCCAAGCCCAAACAAGGTTGATGTACATCATCATGTTACCGCCCATATCATTGGTAAAGAAGTGTGTACCAAGATAGCGGTCTAACGTCAGTAGTGTGATAGTGACGGTTAAAATTGGGAATGCAGCGATAATCAGTACGTTAGTACATAATGCAGCCCATGAGAACACTGGCATTTTCATCATTGTCATGCCTGGTGCACGCATACGCAGGATAGTGGCGAAGAAGTTAACCCCCGTCAGAAGCGTACCAATACCGGATATCTGTAAACTCCATATCCAATAGTCGACCCCGACCCCAGGATTGTACTCCAAGCCCGAAAGTGGTGGGTAAGCTAACCAACCTGTTTGTGCGAATTCACCAATACCTAAAGAGATATTGATAAGCAGTACACCGACGACAAAGAACCAGAAACTCAGTGAGTTTAGAAATGGGAATGCCACATCACGCGCACCAATTTGTAAAGGTACAACAAGGTTCATCAGACCGACAACGAAAGGTGTTGCCATGAAGAAAATCATGATAACGCCGTGTGCGGTAAAAATCTGATCGTAGTGATGAGGTGGTAAGAAACCGGCTTCACCCGCTGAGGCGAGTGCCTGTTGGCTTCTCATCATAATGGCATCGGCAAAGCCACGGAACATCATGACCATTGCAACGATGATATACATAATACCAATTTTTTTATGGTCAACACTGGTTAACCATTCGCTCCATAGCCATTTCCACTTACGGAAATAGGTTAAAGCGCCAACAACAGCAAGACCGCCAAGAATGATGCCGATTAGGGTTACGACAACAATGGGTTCTTGTAGCGGGATTGCATCGAGAGTTAATTTTCCGAACATGCCTTTATTCCTCTGCTCCTGCATGTGCCGCGTGGCTCATGTTCATATTCATTGTTGCATCAGAGTGTTCAGTCTGATTGCTACCGGTGTGAGCGCCATGACCTGTATGACCAAATTTAGAGATGGTCTCTTGGAATAACATCGGCTTCACGCTTGAATAGTAGGTCACTGGATTTTTCTGGCTTGGTTTAGCAAGTTCATCAAATGCAGCGGTGGTATTTAACGTATCTGATGACTGTTTTACTTTTGCAACCCATGCATCAAAGCCTGCACGATCAGGTGTCGCAATGGCGGTAAACTTCATGTCAGAGAAACCGTGTCCGCTATAACTTGCTGACATACCTTGGTATTCACCTGGTTCATTAGCAATTAAGTGAAGTTTGGTTTGCATTCCAGCCATGGCATAGATTTGTCCACCTAAGCGCGGGATAAAGAATGAGTTCATGACAGAATCAGAGGTAATTTTGAAATTAACAGGAACATTGGTTGGGAAAGCCAGTTCGTTAACGGTTGCAATACCTTGTTCTGGATAGATAAACAACCATTTCCAGTCCATTGAAACCACTTCAATGGTAACCGGTTTCTCATCTGAAACTAGTGGTTTATAGGGATCAAGTTCATGGGTTGTTTTCCATGTGATGGTTGCCAATATCACGATAATGATAATCGGCACGGTCCACACGACAAGCTCAATTTTATTTGAGTGAGCCCAATTAGGGCGATAAGTTGCTTTAGTATTGGATTCACGGTAGCGATAAGCGAAAACAATCACCATCAGAATTACCGGTATCACAACAATCAACATTAAACCAAGCGCAATGAGGATTAATGTTTTTTGCTCAGCGCCGATAGCGCCTTTGGGATTCATTAACGCCATATCGCAACCACTTAAAAGAACAGCGGCTGCTAATAGCGAGAGTGTCCCAATACTTTTTATGTATTTCATAAGTCTCATCCAACGACCCAAATGATAAAGGTTCTATTGTTGTTTCATCAGTATCAGTAAGGACATTTTACGGTAAGGTTGCGACAGTGTAAACAATTGTAATGGTAAGTAAGTGATTGGTTAGTCTTTTGTGTTAATGTGATCACAAGTAATTAAACTATTAAATAAATGTTAATTTAATTATTGTGAATTAACTATAATTTCATAAAGTAGCATGTTTTTAAAATAAATACATATTTTTACAAAAAAAATTACAGCAAAAAGTGTAAGAAAACGTTTTTTGTTTAAAAAGTAAACACAATACAGGTCTGAGGAGTATTAGAAAGCAAATTTCGTTTTATCTTGATGTTTCGTATCTTTATTTAATCGCTATATGATTTTTTATATCGCAGATTGATTGTTTGTTGAATATTTCTATTATAGAAGAAATTTTTTTATTAACTGCTAAAAATGACAAACAGCGAATAAAAAGTGATTCGCTGTCACAAAAATTAACAATTAGCCATCAGAAGTTATATTTTAAGCTATAGATCACACCATCTTGTAAAAAGTTTTCTCCTAACTTTTTATAAGCATAGCGGTATTGAATGCCTGTAGTAATGGAAGCCGTGGGGTGCCACCAAATAGCGACAGCTCCATTAAAGCCATTTTTTCCGCCATTGCCATAACGTTTATTACGATCAAACTCCATCTCATGCCAATTTGTGATACTAAATTTTTGATTTATCAAGTTAAAATCATAACCGGCGACCCAGCCAACCACATAGCCATTATTTCCTGAATAATAAGTTTGATCGACATAATGTAAAGCTATAAAAGGTTTAAACCAGATATCTGCTAATTGTGTGTTATACCCAATACCATAAAGTGTATTAACCTCATGGAAATTACCGCCATATTCTTTTCCGGGCAGTGACCAAGTACCATATACATGGCCATAAAGGTTTAACCCACTGTCAGCTAAATAAATACGACTAGTTCCTTTGGCGGTATAGCGCTGATTATCGCCGGGCTGTGTTTGTCGATTATTAAAAGGATTTTCTAAGTCAAAAAAGCCATAAAACTCACCCCATGAAAAGTGGGCTCCCCCTTCAAGTTCTAAATAAGCAAAATCATCTTTATGGGAAGTTTGGCCTGTTTTATGGGTGGTATGTGTCGTCCAGTCAAGATAATTGATACTGATATTAGCAAATCCACCGAGATAATTAGCCTGTGCAGGTAAAGTGCATGTTGTTGTAATAAACAATAAAATTGATTTTCTTATCATAACGTATAATTAGTTTTTCTGTTGTATTGTTTGTGGTGTGAATTATTCTCACTGTTTGTTTTGATACTATAATTTATAAAGTGTTTTTTTATAGTATTTTGTATCTAAAATATGATCACATTCTAGAATATTGATCTGAATTTTCTTTATCGGAAGTTTAGTATTGATTAGTTTGTTTTTATTATTTTGGTATGTTAATGAAAAAAATATAGAGTGGGAGAAGAAAAATAATGATGGCAATAAGTTTTAATTAATAGAAATGACGAAGGTGAGGTGAAATATCTCACGACACCGTAAAAAAGGGATAGTATCATGACAGATAACTGTTTTTTTCTTATTAATTCGGAATTTTATTGTGACCTCATTTGCTGATCTTCATGCACTTCCTGCTGAGCAACTTACTAATCTTAATGAGCTTGGCTATTTAACGATGACTCCCGTCCAAGAAGCGTCTTTACCTGCTATTCTTGCCGGGAAAGATGTTCGAGCCCAAGCAAAAACCGGAAGTGGCAAAACAGCAGCTTTTGGTTTAGGTTTATTGCAACGTATTGATGCAAAACAATTTAATACTCAATCATTAGTATTATGTCCAACACGAGAATTAGCTGATCAAGTCGCTAATGAGTTACGTCGACTGGCTCGTTTTCTGCCTAACATTAAAATTCTGACTCTGTGTGGTGGGGTGCCTTTTAGCATTCAACGGGATTCATTAATTCATGCTGCTCATATTATTGTCGCGACTCCGGGACGTTTGTTAGATCATTTAAACAAGCAGACTGTCACACTTGCTGATGTAAAAACATTAGTACTTGATGAAGCAGATAGAATGCTGGATATGGGATTTTTTGATGATATTAGCGACATCATTTCTCAAATGTCGACACAACGTCAAACTTTGCTCTTTTCTGCAACTTGGCCGGATGAAATCGCTAAAATTAGTCGAAAAATTCAACACGATCCTGTCACTATTGAGATTAATTCACCGGATGAATTGCCAGCGGTTGAACAACAATTTTATGAGATCTCCCGTTATGGCAAATTGGGATTATTACAAAAGCTTTTGAGTCATCATCAACCTAATTCTTGTGTGGTATTTTGTAATACCAAAAGAGATTGCCAAGATGTGTATGAAGCTTTGACCGAAAGCAACCAAAGTGTCCTTGCGTTACATGGCGATATGGAGCAAAAAGAGCGCGACCAAACATTGATCCGTTTTGCTAATGGTAGCTGTCGAGTGTTAGTCGCCACAGATGTCGCTGCGCGAGGTTTAGATATCAAAGCGCTAGAAATGGTGATTAATTATGAATTATCACACGATCCGGAAGTTCATATACATCGAATTGGGCGAACAGCCAGAGCGGGAGAAAGTGGTTTAGCGATTAGTTTTTGCGCACCAGAAGAGATCCCTCGCGCCAATGCTCTGGAAGAAATGTTGAATATAAAACTGGATTGGCAATCAGCCCCTTCAGGTTTATCAATCACACCATTGGTTGCGACAATGGCAACACTATGTATTGATGGCGGTAAAAAAGCAAAAATGCGTCCAGGGGACATCCTTGGTGCATTAACTGGAGATTTAGGGTTTAGTGGAGAAGATATTGGTAAGATAAATATCCATCCAACTCATGCCTATGTAGCGGTAAAACAGTCCATTGCTAAACAGGTATGGAAAAGCCTTCAACAAGGTAAAATTAAAGGTAAATCAGTAAAAGTCAGACTGTTTAGATAATTTGTTATATCACCTATTATTTTCTGTTTGAGAATAAAGAGATAACATAGAAAAAGGACAGCCTAGGCTGTCCTTGAATAGATGATAGATTGAAGTAACTTAATTAGCCGTTTTTTTCAGTGCCAAGTAATCTAAAATAGTCCCGATAATTAAGCTAACAGCGCCAATAATGACACCATATAAGAAGAGTGTAGAAGTAAGCTCGCTTAATAATTCATTATTAATAGATTGTATAAAATCAACTGACTGAAACATCTCTAAATTTGGTAACGAATTAATAATAAGTAATATTAAGCTACACAAAAATAGTAATACGGCAAAGAGTAAACCATAAATCGCTAAACGGTATTGTTTAATAAATAATGTTCGTTGTAAAAATTCGCCAGTTTTTTGCGTATAAGTGAGTGTATTTTTAGCGATCATCAGCAAAATAATACCGGGAACAGAGGCAACAATAGAGAAAAGATAGAACGCTTCCCAGCCATGGGATTCTACATACCAGCCTGCAACAGGACCAACATAGACACGGCCGATAGCCGCTAAGGCGGAAAGAAGGGCAAATTGTGTTGCTGAAAAAGATTGATGGCATAGTGTCATTAGTAGAGCCACGAAAGCCGCCGTTCCCATACCACCACAAATATTTTCGAAAGCGATTACCGCTCCCATGCTATAAATATTTTGCTCAGAGATAGCTAAATACCAATAGCCGATATTTGAACCTCCTTGCAAAATACCAAAGATCATCAGCGCCTTGAATAAAGTCCAACGGCGCATTAATAAACCGCCTAATAAGGCTCCGACAATGGTTGCTGCCAATCCAAGCGTTTTATTGACTAATCCCACTTCACCTGCATCAAATCCGGCGCCACGAATAAGGAATGTGGTACTTAAGCTTAACGCAAAGGCATCGCCCATTTTGTAAAGCACAATAAGTAGTAAAATTAACCATGCATTATTACGAGAGAAAAACTCATATAAAGGCTCTATAACGGCTTCATAGAGTGTACGTGGAGGTTTGAAGGCGGTTTCTGGCTCCTGAGCTAATAGCGTGGCGATAATACCAATGCCCATTAAGGCAGCCATTAGCCAGTACATGTTTTGCCAGCCAATATATTTATCTGCAAGCCATAGTGCCATGCCCCCAGAAACCAGCATCGCTATTCGATAGCCCAACACAGAGACTGCTGCACCTGTGCCTCGTTCATCAGCGTTTAAGATATCGGTTTTATAGGCATCAAAGACGATGTCTTGTGAGGCAGAACAGAAAGCGACGATGACGGCTAACGAGGCTAACCACCATAAATGATGGCTAGGATTTAAAAAGCCCATACCCGCAATACCTAACACAAGACCGATTTGTGTTAACAACATCCATCCCCGGCGGCGGCCTAAGAATGAAGGTGTATAGCGATCCATAAACGGCGACCAGAGGAACTTAAATACGTAAGCTTGGCCAACCAATGAGAAAAAACCAATCGTTTTTAAATCGATATCTTCTACTGTCATCCATGCTTGTAAGGTTCCTGCTGTTAATGCAAGGGGTAAGCCCGAAGTGAAACCAAGTAACAGTAAAATAAAAGATTTATACCAAGTGGTCTGTTTAAAGGCGGCTTGAAGCATGCAAAATTCCTTTTAACGGCTTGTTTCTTGCTATCTTTACAAGCCGTTTTTTTATTAATTAACGAGCGTTAGATTTGATGTATTGGCTGACGGAAGGATCTTTTGCCATATCACTGACAAGCTCAGATAAAACATTATTAATCGCTGCCGCTATTTTATCATTGGATGCGCCAAATGGGCCTTGTACATTGTAGCTAGTACGATAGGTTTTAGTGTTTGTGCTACCATTAGGCATGCTGACAACAACGGAAATATCTGCTTTAGCACTAATATTATGGCGTAGACTTCCTTCACTAATATCTGCGTTCAGTTTATTTATCACCACAATTACGTCAGCTGCGGCTGGAGAGCCAAAAGTATAGCCACGTGCCATCATCTGTTTTTGAACGATTTCTTGCATTAGAAAAGCTAAATCACGTGTGGGTACTAAAACCTCTAACTTACCATTACGACTCATTTCCGCTAAGTTTTTCGAAGGTCGTTTATCTTGGCTGGTGATACTAAGTGTAATTGGGCGCATAGTTGGATCTGATGGTGGTACAGACATCACTGGCTCAATCGATAATTTATTGCTTGGTGTTGCACATCCTGCCAGCATTGTGAGCGCAAACACGGCACAAAGTAAATTTTTTATCATGATAGTGTCTCGATTAAGTAATTCTGCCGTTTTCTCAGCAGATAAGGGTGGCTATTTTGCCTATCATACCACTGCAAAAGCGTAGCTAATATCCCTTTAATGAACGAAATTATCTGATTTTTATCAATGCGTTTTATTGTGATAAGAACAGATTTATAACTCACTCCATTTCTCTTGTTAAGGTGAGCATTTTACTCAAGAGAAAAAATAAGCGATTATCATAGGTAATGTTTAAGACAAGAAAGCCATTTATCTGTATTACTAAAAGTTATTTATTCACTTAACTAACAGATAACTTCTTTTTTTGATTGTTATGTTATAAGGACTGAGATGATCCGTGATGATATTGAGAATAAGCTGATTTCACGCTTTTCTCCCCATTTTTTGCAAGTCATTAACGAAAGCCATCGTCATAATGTACCTGCAGGCTCGGAGAGCCATTTTAAAGTCGTTATTGTGAGTGACTTATTTAATGATAAACGCAGTGTGTCACGTCATCGTGATGTTTATCAAACGTTATCTCATGAATTAGATAACGGCGTTCATGCTTTAGCTCTGCACACTTTTACCTTGAGTGAGTGGGATGAACAACAAGATAAAGCATTACACTCTCCAGGATGTCGTGGTGGAAGCCAACAAGATTAATAAGAAGATTGTTAATCGTGAGTAAATGATGACTAAGATGCGTATTTTTTGTTCTTTATGGGGCTAAAAAGCAGTGTTAACCTTGTTTTTATGAAAAAATTGAGGAATAAAACGGCTCTTTCTCGACTCAACCCCTCTAGATCGTTATAATGTCGCGTCTAATTTTCAGTAAGGTTTCGGGATGCTTCTGATATCAGGGATCCTCGTTTTTTTAAATGTGGCGGCCCCGGTTCTGAAAGGAGTATTAAGTCTAATACTACTTGCCGTAGATTAGCTTCCTTTAAAGTAGACCGAGCACTAAAACTTATTTTGAGGTAACAAGATGCAAGTTTCTGTTGAAACGACTCAAGGCCTAGGGCGTCGTGTCACAATCACCGTACCAGCCGCTGATATCCAAAAAGCTGTAGACAGCGAACTGAAAAAAGCTGCTAAAACTGTTCGCATTGATGGTTTCCGTAAAGGACACGTACCAATGTCTATGGTTAAACAACGTTACGGTATGTCCGTTCTGAATGATGTTCTGGGTGATCTGATGCAGCGTAATTTCATCAACGCTATCATCGAAAACAAAGTTAACCCAGTAGGTGCACCTGATTACAAACCAGAGCAATACAAAGAAGGTGAAGACTTTGTATACTCTGTAGAATTCGAAGTTTTCCCAGAAATCGAACTGAAAGATCTGGAAAGCATTGAAGTGGTAAAACCTATCGTGACAGTTAAAGACGAAGACGTTGATAACATGTTAGAAACTCTGCGTAAACAACAAGCAGAGTGGAAAGATAAAGAAGGTGAAGTTGCGGCAGAAGATCGTGTAACTGTTGATTTTAATGGTTCTATTGACGGTGAAGAATTTGAAGGCGGAAAAGCTGAAGATTTCGTACTAGCAATGGGCCAAGGCCGTATGATCCCAGGTTTTGAAGAAGGTCTTATCGGTCATAAAGCAGGTGAAGAATTCACTATCGATGTGACTTTCCCAGAAGATTACCACGCTGAAAACCTAAAAGGTAAAAAAGCACAATTTGCTATCAACCTGAAAAAAGTGGAAGAGCGTGAACTGCCAGAATTAACTGAAGAGTTCATCAAACGCTTCGGTATTGCAGATGGTTCAGTTGATGGTTTACGTGCCGAAGTACGTAAAAACATGGAACGTGAGCTGAAAAATGCGATCCGTACACGTGTTAAATCACAAGTTATCGATGGCTTAGTGAAAGCTAACGAAGTTGACGTACCTGCAGCTGCAGTAGATAGCGAAATTGAAGTTCTGCAACGTCAAGCAGCACAACGTTTCGGTGGTGATGAAAAACAAGCTCTGCAATTAGCACGTGAATTGTTCGAAGAACAAGCAAAACGTCGTGTTATCGTTGGATTACTGTTAGGTGAAGTGATCAATAGTAATGAACTGAAAGCAGAAGACGAGCGTGTGAAAGCGTTGATCGACGAAATGGCTTCAGCTTATGAAGATCCATCAGAAGTTGTTGAGTTCTACAATAAGAACGAACAACTGATGAATAACATCCGTAATTTAGCATTAGAAGAGCAAGCGGTAGAAAAAATCTTAGCAACTGCTAAAGTAACGGAAAAAGAAACTAACTTCACTGAACTAATGAATGAAGTTCAGATGGGTTAATTTTTAACCGCGATATCGGTTTTAAGCAAAAACCCGTGGTAAAAACCACGGGTTTTTTTCAGTTTGTGTATATTTATCAAATTTTGTCTTGAAATTTGAGCGATTATCTCCAGATAATTCTATAGTCATTTTATCACTCCTCGCGAGGCGCCTTGAATGTCTTGTGAGAGATTGGATCATTTGCAATGGTCATGATCAATTATCTCAAGTAAAATTGTTGTCATTGGCACCAATAAGAATGCAATAGGAGACAGATATGTCATTTAACGACACCCAGGAACAATTCGCACCTAATATGGCTTTGGTGCCGATGGTTATAGAGCAGACTTCACGAGGTGAGCGCTCTTACGATATTTATTCACGTTTATTAAAAGAACGTATCATTTTCCTGACTGGCCAAGTTGAAGATCATATGGCCAATCTCATTGTTGCTCAGATGTTGTTTTTAGAAGCTGAGAACCCAGAAAAAGATATTAACCTGTACATTAATTCACCGGGTGGTGTGATCACTGCAGGTATGTCGATTTATGACACAATGCAATATATCAAAGCGGATGTTAGCACTATTTGTATGGGACAAGCTTGTTCAATGGGTGCATTTTTATTATCTGCAGGTGCAAAAGGTAAACGTATTTGTCTACCTAACTCACGTGTCATGATCCACCAACCTTTAGGTGGATACCAAGGCCAAGCGACAGATATTCAAATCCACGCTCAAGAAATTTTGAAAGTGAAATCGCGTATGAATGAGTTAATGGCTCAACATACGGGGAAATCTATTGAAGAAATAGAAAGAGATACTGAGCGTGATCGTTTCTTATCCGCTAACGAAGCGTTAGAATATGGTTTAGTTGATAAAGTTTATACACAACGCAGCTAGTCATATTCCGTTGTAATAGCTATGGAGTTAACAGGTTTTCTTTGTTATAGATTGATATAAAGAAAGCTGCTATTAATCTCTAGATAAAAAAGTCTTTCTTCCTCTTATTCGCTGATAAGAGGAATAACTAAGTGAGGTTAACTGATGACAGATAAGCGCAAAGATAGCTCTGGGAAGCTTCTGTATTGCTCTTTCTGCGGTAAAAGCCAGCATGAAGTAAAGAAATTAATCGCTGGCCCGTCGGTTTATATTTGTGATGAATGTGTCGACCTTTGTGTTGATATTATTCGTGAAGAAATAAAAGAATTAGCACCTCATCATGAACGCAGTGAATTGCCAACGCCACATGAAATCCGTAAACATCTTGATGATTATGTTATCGGTCAGGAGCTGGCGAAAAAAGTATTGGCAGTTGCCGTTTATAATCACTATAAACGTCTGCGTAATGGCGATAAAGCCGATGGTGTTGAGCTAGGGAAAAGTAATATCCTGCTGATTGGCCCGACAGGTAGTGGTAAAACATTATTAGCAGAAACGTTAGCACGTTATCTTGATGTACCTTTTACCATGGCCGATGCGACAACGCTAACAGAAGCGGGCTATGTAGGGGAAGATGTTGAAAACATCATTCAAAAACTACTACAAAAATGCGATTACGATGTGCAAAAAGCACAACGTGGTATTGTTTATATTGATGAAATTGACAAAATCACTCGTAAATCCGAAAACCCATCAATTACACGTGATGTTTCTGGCGAAGGTGTACAGCAAGCATTATTGAAATTAGTTGAAGGGACAGTAGCTTCTGTACCTCCTCAAGGCGGACGTAAACATCCACAGCAAGAATTCTTACAAGTAGATACTTCGAAGATCCTCTTTATTTGTGGTGGTGCTTTTGCCGGACTGGATAAAGTAGTTGCGCAACGTCTAAATACCCATTCAGGTATTGGTTTTGGTGCAGAAGTGAAAAGCCAAAATGAGAAAGCGAGTGAAGGGGAGTTATTAGCGCAAGTTGAACCAGAAGATCTGATTAAATTTGGTTTGATCCCTGAATTTATTGGTCGTTTGCCTGTTGTTGCAACATTAGGTGAGCTCAATGAAGATGCGTTAATTCAAATTCTGCAAGAGCCTAAAAATGCCCTGACTAAACAGTATCAAGCATTGTTTAAATTAGAAGGTGTAGATTTAGAGTTCCGTAAAGATGCGTTAACCGCGATTGCTAAAAAAGCGATGTCGCGTAAAACAGGGGCGCGTGGTTTACGTTCCATTGTAGAAGCTGCATTACTTGATACAATGTACGATCTTCCTTCATTTGAAAATGCGGAGAAAGTGGTCATTGATGAAAATGTAATCAATGGGAAATCTGAACCGCTGATTATATATAGTCAACCTGAAAATCAGGCATCGGGTGAATAATATAGCGAAAATCAGCAATACCTCTTGTCTGATATTATCTATTTTCTCCCTTTTAGGGCAAAAAAATAGGATAACGCGTGCCAACGCAATAAAAATGAGGGAATTTTCCCTCATTTTGTTTTTTTAATAGGGAATGCTATTGAATGTCGGAAAACTGCCCTTATATATTTTGACAATCCGTAGAATTAATTTTATTTGGTGAGATGCGAATAAAATTACCTGTAAAAGCGTTAAGCTAAAAACGAAGAGAGAGCTCTATGAATCCTGAGCGTCCAGAACGTATTGAAATACCTGTATTGCCATTACGTGATGTCGTTGTATATCCACATATGGTGATCCCGTTGTTTGTTGGTCGTGAAAAATCTATTCATTGCTTAGAAGCTGCGATGAACGACAACAAACAAATTATGCTGGTTGCGCAGAAAGATGCATCTACTGACGAACCAGGTGTTAATGATCTTTTTTCTGTGGGGACAGTGGCTTCTGTTTTACAGATGCTGAAACTGCCTGACGGAACCGTAAAAGTGCTTGTTGAAGGTATTCGCCGCGCAAAAATTACCACATTATCTGATAATGGTGAGTATTTCCAAGCTAAAGCGGAATATCTAGACACGCCCGTTGTTGATGAGCGTGAACAAGAGGTACTAAATCGCACGGCGATCAATCAGTTTGAAGGTTATATCAAGCTGAATAAAAAAATTCCGCCAGAGGTATTAGCCTCATTGCATGCGATTGAAGAATCTGCGAAGTTAGCTGATACCATTGCTTCGCATATGCCTTTGAAATTAAAAGATAAGCAAGCTGTGCTTGAAATGTCTGATGTAACAGAACGCCTAGAGTATTTAATGGCGATGATGGAATCAGAAATCGATCTGCTACAAGTTGAAAAACGCATTCGTAACCGCGTTAAAAAGCAGATGGAAAAAAGCCAGCGCGAGTACTACCTCAATGAGCAGATGAAAGCGATCCAAAAAGAATTAGGTGAGATGGATGATGCACCTGATGAAATGGAGTCGTTAAAACGCAAAATTGAAGCGGCGAAAATGCCTAAAGAGGCGAGAGAAAAGACAGAAGCTGAACTTCAGAAATTAAAAATGATGTCGCCAATGTCTGCTGAGGCAACAGTAGTCCGTAGCTATATTGATTGGATGGTACAAGTTCCTTGGAATAGCCGTAGCAAAGTGAAAAAAGACTTAGTGAAAGCGCAGGAAGTACTTGATACGGATCATTATGGCTTAGAACGTGTGAAAGAGCGTATTCTTGAATATCTCGCGGTTCAGTCTCGTGTCAGTAAAATTAAAGGGCCAATCCTGTGTTTGGTAGGGCCTCCTGGGGTAGGTAAAACATCGCTAGGTCAATCTATCGCGAAAGCGACAGGTCGTAAATATGTACGTATGGCATTAGGTGGGGTGCGTGATGAAGCTGAAATCCGTGGTCACCGTCGTACTTACATTGGATCGATGCCTGGTAAGTTAATCCAAAAAATGGCCAAAGTTGGTGTTAAAAACCCGCTATTTTTATTAGATGAAATCGACAAGATGTCATCAGATATGCGCGGTGATCCAGCTTCAGCACTGTTAGAGGTGTTAGATCCAGAACAAAATATCGCCTTTAATGACCACTATCTTGAAGTGGACTACGATTTATCCGATGTTATGTTTGTGGCGACATCTAACTCCATGAACATTCCGGCGCCATTACTCGATCGTATGGAAGTGATCCGCTTATCGGGTTATACCGAAGATGAAAAACTCAACATTGCAAAACAGCATCTGTTACCAAAACAGATTGAACGTAATGCACTGAAAGAGAATGAGTTAACAATCCACGACAGCGCGATTATGGGCATTATTCGCTATTATACGCGTGAAGCGGGTGTGCGTAGCTTAGAGCGTGAAATTTCTAAATTATGTCGTAAAGCGGTTAAACAACTGCTGATGGAAAGTACTATCAAGCATATTGAAATCGATGAAAATAATCTGAAAGATTATTTAGGTGTACGTAAAGTCGATTATGGTCGTGCTGATACAGAAAATCGTATTGGTATGGTAACAGGGCTTGCTTGGACAGAAGTTGGTGGTGACCTACTGACGATTGAAACGGCAAGTGTACCGGGTAAAGGTAAACTGACCTTCACTGGCTCGTTAGGTGAAGTTATGCAAGAGTCGATTCAAGCAGCGATGACTGTGGTTCGTGCTCGAGCTGACAAACTGGGCATTAATGGCGACTTCTATGAAAAACGTGATATTCATGTACACGTACCAGAAGGCGCGACGCCAAAAGATGGTCCAAGTGCGGGTATTGCAATGTGTACCGCGTTGGTTTCCAGTTTAACGGGTAATCCAGTTCGTTCAGATGTTGCAATGACGGGTGAAATTACCTTACGTGGTCAAGTATTGCCAATCGGTGGATTAAAAGAAAAGTTACTTGCGGCACATCGTGGCGGAATTAAGACAGTTCTTATCCCTGATGAAAATAAACGTGATTTAGAAGAAATTCCTGAAAACATTGTTGCTGATCTGGATATTCACCCAGTGAAAACAATTGAGGAAGTTTTAACGTTAGCCCTAGAGAAATCGCCATTTGGCATCGAAGTAGTGACTAACAAATAACACTAAATCGTGATGTGAATCATAATATTTCACTAAAAAAAAGGCTGGATAAGCAATAAAAGCTTGCCAGTCTTTTTTTGTGTCGTTAATTTAATGGGGTTTATTAATTAATAGTCCTGTTTTATCAGTCTTGCTATATATAAAAAGGCTTGATATAACGACGTTTGCAAAATTTGCCATTAATGGTAAAAAATAACGCATAAATTATGGGGATGAAAAGCGTGAATAAAACTCAACTGATCGACAAAATTGCTGCGAATGCAGATATCACTAAAGCGGCAGCGGGTCGTGTTGTAGATGCAATGGTAGCTTCAATCACTGAATCTTTACAAAAAGGTGATGACGTTGCATTAGTGGGCTTCGGTACATTTACCGTACGTGATCGCGCAGCACGTACTGGCCGTAATCCACAAACAGGTAAAGAGATTCAAATTGCTGCTGCTAAAGTGCCTGCATTCCGTGCGGGTAAAGGTCTAAAAGACGCAGTAAATCAATAATTGAGTAAATCGTTTTTCTGCCTAATGTGTTATTGGGTTGACGTTATGGATAAACAGAAAACGAATCGATTAAGAAATAAAGCGCATCTTTAAAGGATGCGCTTTTCTTTTTTACCACAGAAAAGGGGATTAAACCGAGTATTCTCTGGTGATAAGACGTGAAACTAAAGTAGTCATTTGATAGAATAGTGCGTTGTTCTATAACTGAAATAGACAACATGAAAGCATCTCATGGTTAGCTAAAGACTTAACTGACCAATGAGTCAATTAGAGCTGTTTATTTTGTATCTGTAAGATGTGTGTTAAGACTCAAATTTTATACGGGATTGGCTATTTCTAAGGATTGTCGCGTGTTGCGACATTTTGATATTAAGCCAGCGATGAGCATGTTAAATTAGCTGTGCTCAAAATAGTCGTGTAACACCAATAAAAAATAATTTTTTCACCAAACGGAGCCTAGTCTCGTTATGATGGACAACATTCGTTCAACTGCTAATAATCCTTTTATTAAGATACTATTAGCTGTGATCATCCTCTCTTTCGTCCTAACTGGTGTGGGCGGATATCTCTTTAGTTCTGGTGTTAATGATGCCGCTGAAGTTAACGGTTATAAAATAAGTCGTGCTCAGTTAGAGCAAGCTTATCAACAACGCCGAGCACAATTACAAAAAGATATGGGTGACAATTTTGCTTCCCTCGCATCATCAGATGAGGGACAAAAAATGATCCGCCAACAAGCACTGAATGTGCTGATTAACCAAGCTTTGCTGGATCAATTTGCTCAAGAGTTAGGTATTTCTGCTGGCGACCAGCAAATCAGAGACGCGATTTTTGCGCTACCTTATTTCCAAACTGATGGTAAATTTGATAACAAAAAATACGTTGAGTTATTAACGGCGAATAATATTGACGCTGATGCCTTTGCTGAAGGAATTCGTCAAAATCTGATTAATCAACAATTACGTTATTCTATTCAAGGCACTGACTTTGCTTTAGAGAGCGAAGTTAAAGACTTTGCCGGCTTAATGCTACAAAGTCGTAATGTGCGTCTCGCTTCATTAGATATTCAGCCATTCCTTGAAAAAGAGACGGTATCAGATGAAGAATTAAAAGCCTTTTATGACCAAAATACCTCTATGTTTATCGCTCCAGCACAAGTTAAAGTGAGCTATATTCAGTTAGAAGCCCAAAAAGATTTAAGCAATATCACTATTTCAGATGATGAAGTTAAAGCTTATTACGATAGTAATATCAGTGAATTTACTGTCCCCGGACAAAAAAAATACAGTCTACTTGTCTTAGCAGATGAAACCGCTGCGAAAGAAGCTGAAGATGCGTTGAAAAATGGCGCTGACTTCGTCACTTTAGTAAAAGAAAAATCCATTGATACTTTTTCTGCTAAACAAGATGGTTCATTAGGCTGGATCACTATTGGTCAAGAGCTACCAGAATTAGCAAATGCGAGTTTGACTGAGAAGGGGCAAATTTCACAGCCAGTTAAAATCAGCAACGGTTATGCTATTTTCCGTCTTGATGATATTAAACCTTCGGTGGTAAAACCTTTTGATGACATTAAAGCTGACTTATTAGTAAAAATGCGTGAAAACAAAGCCATTGATGATTTCTTCGCATTGCAGCAAAAAGTGAGTCAAGCCGCTTCAAATGATAACGACACGCTAGCGACAGCAGCAAAAGCAGGGAACGTCACTGTAATCAATACAGATTGGTTTGATGAAAACAATGTACCAGCAGCCTTGAATAACGAAAAGTTAACACAGCTTATCTTTGGTGGTTCACTGGTTGATGACAATGGCCCTACAGGCATGAACTCAGATATGGTTACCCTTGGTAATGATAGTGCTTATATTGTTCGTGTCGAAGGATATAAACCTGCATCAACCCAACCATTAGATAAAGTACGTGACAAGGTTATTACACTGGTCAAACAGCAAAAAGCTTCTCAAGCGATGAATGCGCAAGCTCAGAAACTCCTTGCAGCCTTAAAAGAAGGTAAAGGAGAGGCGGCATTGAAAGAAGCAAATATCTCGTTTGGTGAGGTAGAAAGCGTGGTTCATTCATCAGCAACAGATCCAATACAAAGTGCTATTTTTGCTATGCCAAAACCAGCAGAAGGTAAAAAAGAGTACGGTATGTCTAATGTACCGGGTTCAAAAGTGGTCTTAATCCAACTAGATAGTGTCACTGATGGTAAGCCAACGGCAGAACAGCTTGAATTTATGACTAATCTCTATCGCGCCCAAATGGGAGAAGAAGCTTTACAACTTATGCTCAGCGATTTAAGAGAAAAAGCAAAAATCGAGATTTTTGATAAAGATTATCAATAAATTATCTTAGATTGATTGAATAAAAACCCAGTTTCGACTGGGTTTTTTTATGACTAAAATTACATTCAAGATTAGAAATTGCGAGCAGTCACGTCATTTTTTGTAACGCTATTTTTTTATTCAATTTATTTTTCTTACTCTCTCGTAATTCATATGGTTGCTAATTGCTGAATTATTTAAGGCTTGGCATTATTTGATGGCATTCAGTAATCGCTGTTTGCTGTTGAATATACAGTTATTTTTACAAAAAGGAGATGATTAAAATGGATAAAAAAACACTATCAGCATTTATGGCATCAATATGTTTAACATTAGGTTTAGGGTTATCACCACTCTCTTATGCCGATGATATATCGCCTTCAACATCAACCATGTTGATTGAAAAAGGGGATCAAAAAGAGAGTGCTGTCAGTGAGGTAAACGCTAGTGCACAAGGAAAGTTGGATATTAATAGTGCAACACTTGATGAATTAATGACGCTAAAAGGGATCGGAAAAGCAAAAGCGCAAGCCATTATCGATTATCGAGAAAAAGTGGGGCGTTTTGCTTCTTTTGATGATCTCGCCAAGGTCTTTGGTATTGGTATGAAGCTTATTGAACAAAATAAAGATCTGATTATTATCAACTAATTACTCGATAATACTGTGCCCTTTTTTGTGATCAAAAAGGGGTACAGAATTGCCTTTATATAATATTAATAATCAGATGGTATTTTAATTTGGGTAATAAATAATCGGATGAAATATACCCTATTTGATATTTTTGACTATATTTAAGATATTACATAGAAATTTCTCTTAGCTAAAGTTTGTTAGGGATATCAAGAGGTAATAAAGTCATATGAGTACATTAATTAAAGTTTATGGATTCCATTTAGATGTTTTTGAGCATGTGAATAATGCGCGTTACCTTGAATTTTTAGAACAAGCAAGATGGGATTGGATTGAACAACACTTAGATCTCGCTTGGTTTAAACGGCATGGTCTTGCACTCGTTGTCGCGAATATTAATATCAACTATCGTTTGCCCGCTAATTTAGGCGATGAACTAACCATTAGTTGTGATATTGCAGAAGTCGGTATTAAAAGTGGTGTGTTGTCTCAAAAAATAGTTAGAAAACAAGATGGTGCATTGATTTCAGATGCATTAGTGACTTTTGTACTCGTTGATATCAATACTAAAAAAGCATTAACACTTACAGATCAGTTACGAGAAAAATTGGAGTATGTACGCCAGTCTGCTGATTAGCATTGATGTTATCCGCTCAACCGTCTAATTTTATCGGTACTCGTAACATATTAGCGGCAGGATATACCGTGCTTGCCTGTGGAAAGGGGGAGTAGTCAGCTGAAGCAGGAACTCACCGAGGCGGGTCAGACTGTGGTCTGAACCGCTGTAGGGAGCCACGTCCTTTAGGGCATGGAGGAGGTCAATTGGTTTTGGTATAGAATAATTCCCCGCTCTGTTGTTTTCAGGGCGGAGAAAATCACAGGGGAAAACAGGGTAAAACTGGTTAATTAGTTATCACGGCTTCGACGACTTTATTAGCAACCTAACAGGTCATGAATTAAAAATAACAGCTACGCGTTTAAACGCACAGAAAACAAAGCTAACACATTTTTGACAGATTATTTAAGGCCAACTTTATTCTTCATGGCGTCCATGACGGCATTTTTGTCTTGTAAATAGCCATGAAGTCCACGCTCTCTTAAATGGCAAGCTGCACATTGACCACAACCATCACCTTGAATACCGTTATAACAAGTTAAGGTGTTGTGGCGCACAAAATCTAACTTACCGTAATAATCAGCGAGTGCCCAAGTTTGCGCTTTATCTAACCACATCAACGGAGTGATAAACTGAATATCACGAGCAATACCTAAATTTACCGCATGATTTAGAGCCTTAACAAACTCATCGCGACAATCTGGATAACCTGAGAAATCAGTTTCACATACGCCGGTAATAACGCTTTCAGCACCAATCTGATAAGCATAAATGGCGGCTAATGTAAGAAATAGAATATTTCTACCAGGTACAAAGGTACTAGGAATATCGCTTTGTTCACTCTGTTTAAAATCAGGCACTGGAATATTGTCACGTGTTAAGCTGCTGATAGCGAGTTCATTGAGTAAACTGACATCCAAAACTTTATGTGCGGTTGCACCTAATAATTGACTGACTCTTTGTGCTACCTCAATTTCTTCTTTATGACGTTGTCCATAATTAAATGTAATACAATGAACTTCATCATACTGCTCTAGTGCTTGGATTAGGCAGGTTGTCGAATCTTGTCCACCACTAAAGACAACGACCGTTTTTTTCATCAGAATACTCCTGAATATTGATATTTTTTAAGGATTAATACGCATAATATTGCAGATATTATGACAAGTTATCACCAAATTATCAGTAAGAGATTATTCTTATAGCAGGGGTAGATTATTACTATTTTTTGTAGGGGCATATGTTAAAGGAGTATTTATGTTAGATAAGATTGATCGAAAACTATTAACGCTATTACAGGAAGATTCAAGCCTCTCACTGAATACTTTGGCAGAGGCGGTTAACCTAACCTCAACACCTTGCTGGAAACGATTGAAAAGACTCGAGGATGAAGGGTATATTCGTAAACGTGTTGCATTACTCGACAGCGAAAAAATTGGGCTTGGCTTAACAGTTATTGTTATGATAAGAACACAGCAACATAATAGCGAGTGGTATGAACAATTTGTATCATTCGTTAAGCAAATGCCAGAAGTACTGACATTCTATCGAATGGCGGGTGAGTGTGATTATCTAATGCATGTTGAAGTTGTAGACATGAAAAGTTATGACCAATTTTACAAACGCATGGTTAACGGCGTTCCTGGGCTTATTGACGTAACTTCTAACTTTGCAATGGAAAAAATTAAATACACAACGGCAATGCCGATACCTGAATAAGATCCCTCTTTACCAACTGGCACTTTTATTTTTTGTACAACCTTAGGATTTAAGGCGTGGCTCTATTTTCACAGCTCAGTTGGTATTTTATCAGCGAATGGCGTCGTTATGTCGGTGCTATTTTCTTATTGATGGTTATCGCCGTTCTACAAGTGATCCCTCCGAAAATCGTCGGGATTATTGTTGATGGTGTTGATAGCCATAGCCTGTCTTTTCAGCAAATTATGGGGTGGATCGGGATCATGGTATTGATCGCCCTTGCTGTCTATTTATTACGTTATATTTGGCGTCTGTGGTTATTTGGTGCTTCTTACCAACTGGCGGTGAAATTACGTATGCAAATCTATCGCCAACTTAGTCTTCAATCATCGGCTTTTTATCAACGCTATCGCACGGGTGATTTAATCGCACGTACCACTAATGATGTTGATAAAGTCGTTTTCGCCGCAGGGGAAGGGGTGTTAACCCTTGTTGACTCTATGGTAATGGGACTTGCGGTGTTAGTGATGATGAGTATTCAGTTAAGTTGGCAATTGACACTTATCTCATTGTTACCTATGCCATTAATGGCAATATTAATTAAACGCTATGGCGATAAACTACATCACCGCTTTAAAAGTGCACAAGCACTATTTTCTTCATTGAATAATCAAGCGCAAGAAAGTTTAAGTAGCATTCGTATGATCAAATCTTTCGGTCTTGAACAGCAACATGCTTCACGTTTTGAAACGGTTGCAAAAGAGACGGGTCGACAAAATATGCGAGTGGCAAAAGTCGATGCATTGTTTGACCCCACGATTTTTATGGCAATTGGTTTTGCTAACTTACTTGCTGTGGCGGGAGGAAGTTATTTTGTTCTCAATGGCACGATGACATTGGGAGAATTAACCAGTTTTGTAATGTATTTAGGGCAAATGATTTGGCCTATGTTAGCGCTGGCATGGATGTTTAATATTGTTGAACGTGGTAGTGCGGCTTATAGCAGGATCAATGCATTACTTAATGAGCAACCGGCTATGGTTGATGGTCAATTATCGCCACTGCATCAAAAAGGAACTTTAGCGGTAGATATTAAAGCGTTTCATTACCCCAAACAGCAAGTTGATGTACTAAAAAACATTCATTTTACACTCTCTCCAGGGGAGATGTTGGGTATTTGCGGTATGACTGGGGCGGGGAAAAGCACTTTGTTAGCGCTGATCCAGCGCTTATATGATGTCAGTGAAGGGGATATTCGTTTTCAATCTGTACCCCTTTACCAATTAAAATTGGATGAATGGCGGGGAAGACTTGCTGTTGTTAACCAAACACCGTTTCTTTTTTCGGATACGATTGCCGGAAATATAGCCTTAGGACGCCCTGATGCTACCAAAGAAGAGATAGAGGCAGTAGCCAAAATCGCCAATATTCACGATGATATTTTAAATTTACCCGAAGGATATCTGACTCAAGTTGGTGAAAAAGGGGTCATGCTCTCGGGGGGACAAAAGCAACGTATTTCCATTGCTCGAGCTTTACTGTTAGATGCGGAAATCTTGTTATTAGATGATGCGTTATCAGCCGTTGATGGGCAAACTGAATACCAGATTTTACAAAATCTGGCTCAATGGCGTAAAGAGAAAACCATTATTATTAGTGCTCACCGTTTATCTGCACTGGTTGATGCAACAAATATATTGGTATTAAAACAAGGCGAAATCATAGAGCAAGGTACTCATCAAACACTTATTGCAGTGCCAGGTTGGTATCAAGATATGTACCATTATCAACAACTCGAGGCGGCATTAGATGACGATAAATAATAATAAATCCATTAAAACGTTATTGCCGGCCTTAAAAAGATTATTAGCTTATGGCAAAACCTATCGCAAACCGATGACATTAGGTGTGGTGATGTTATGGGTGGCAGCGATTGCAGAAGTGGGGGGACCTTTACTTATTAGTTATTTTATTGATGCTAAAGTAGCGACTCATCAAGTTGAATGGCGAGGCGCATTAGGTCTTGCTGCTGCTTTTATTCTATTACAAATTATTGCGGCACTATTGCACTATTACCAAACAATCGTCTTTAATTATGCCGCTGTTGGGGTGGTACAACAGTTACGAGCAGATGTGATGAGTGCTGCGCTAAAACAGCCATTAAGTGCATTTGATAATCAGCCTGTAGGACAGCTGATTTCTCGTGTTACCAATGATACAGAAACTATCAAAGATCTATTTGTTAACGTCTTTCCTGCTCTATTTCGTGCTATAGCATTGGTGGTTGTGATGTTAATCGCTATGTTTCTACTCGAATGGCAAATGGCATTAGTGGCGATGACGATTTTCCCTGCGGTTATTGGTGTGATGATGCTTTATCAACGGCTAAGTACACCGATTGTACGCAATGTGCGTCATTATCTCGCCAATATTAATGATGGCTTTCATGAAGTGATTAATGGTATGTCGGTTATCCAGCAATTTCGTCAACAAGCTCGCTTCGGTAAGAGAATGTCAGATGATAGCTGGCAACATTATCAAGCACGAATGAAAGCACTAAAACTTGACGGGTTATTATTGCGCCCGTTACTCAGTATGCTCTCTGCATTGGTGCTATGTGGCTTATTGATACTGTTTGGATATCAAGGTAGTGCTGTGATTGGTGTTGGAGTAATTTATGCTTTTATCAGCTATTTAGGTCGTCTTAATGAACCTCTTATTACTCTGACGTCTCAGCAATCTTTATTACAACAAGCGGTTGTTTCCGGAGAACGAGTCTTTGAGTTAATGGACGCCCCGATGCAGCAATATGGCAATGCAAGCTATACCATTAACCAAGGAGATATAGCCATTAACGGCTTGTGGTTTGCGTATCTAAAACAGCAGTGGGTATTAAAAGAGATTAATCTTGATATACCTGCTCGCCACTTTGTCGCTTTTGTGGGGCATACTGGCAGTGGAAAAAGTACCTTAGCCAGTTTGCTTATGGGAAATTATCCATGGCAGAAAGGACATATCTACTTAGATAACCATCCATTAGAATGTTATTCTCATCAGGCATTAAGAAGCGGTATTGCGATGGTACAGCAAGATCCTGTTTTATTATCAGGCACTTTGCGTGACAATATTACTTTAGGGCGCCACTGCTCTGAAGCTCACTTATGGCAAGTATTAGCAACTGTACAATTAAATAGCTGGGTAAAAACATTACCTGATGGTTTAGAAACCCCCTTAGGTGAACAGGGTAGTCGCTTATCCGCGGGACAAAAACAGTTATTAGCATTAGCTCGAGTATTATTATTTCCACCCCGTATTCTTATCTTAGATGAGGCAACGGCAAATATCGACTCGGGTACAGAGCAAGCTGTTCAAAAAGCCCTTACGGAAATAAGAGAAAAAACCACATTAATTGTTATCGCTCATCGCCTTTCAACCATTATCGATGCTGACGAAATTGTTGTGCTTCATCGTGGTGAGATTGTTGAGCAAGGTAAACATGCACAACTATTGGCACAAAAAGGTCGCTATTACAATATGTACCAATTACAACAAGTTAAAGAGTCATTACAAGTTCAAGAGCCAGCCGTTGTTGAGTGATATAATCTAAATTCCATTTATCCTAACCCAGCCAATGCTGGGTTTTTTATTGCCTCAACTTTTTGCCCCAATTTTTAGCATTGTGGACATGATAAGAGCATTTATTGCACTAAGTTAGTGAGTGATATTTATTTTTTATTTATTTATCAATGAAATAAGTATTGGCATATCTCTTGCTCTATCAGTATGGCGCTTTCTAAAACCGTATGGAGCAATTATATGAAATATATCATCGCGATTATTAAACCATTTAAATTAGAAGATGTAAGAGAGTCACTCTCTGAGCTTGGGATTAACGGAATGACAATCAGTGAAGTAAAAGGATATGGGCGACAAAAAGGACATGCCGAGCTTTATCGGGGAGCTGAGTATGAGGTTAACTTTCTTCCTAAAGTAAAAATAGAATTATCGGTTTGTGATGGGCAATTAGAGCCTGTGCTACAAGCCATAAGCCAAGTTACTGATACTGGTAAAGTAGGAGATGGCAAAATTTTTGTTTTAGAGTTATTGCAGGCGATCCGTATTCGTACAGGAGAGTCTGGTGAAGAAGCCTTGTAGAGGAGCTAACAAATGAAACGATTTATTAGTTATTTTTTTACGTTAGCACTTACATACTTTTTATTACCTCAGTTAGCTATCGGAGCCACCACAATAGACATAGATAAAGCGGACAACAGTTTTATGCTGATCTGTAGTGCATTGGTGTTTTTTATGACTATTCCCGGTATCGCACTCTTTTATGGCGGGTTACTACGCAGTAAGAATGTATTATCACTAATGACGCAAGTGATGTTGATTTTCAGTGTAGTGATTATCCTTTGGATTATGTTTGGCTATAGTTTAGCGTTTACTGCTGGAAATAAGATTTGGGGTGGGTGGTCACTTACTTTCCTAAATAATATTTCAGTCGATTCTGTTGCTGGTGAAATTAATCAATATGTGCATGTTGTATTTCAAGGCTCTTTTGCGGTGATCACCGTGGCCCTCATTGTTGGCGCATTAGGTGAACGTATTCGTTTTTCAGCACTGCTTATCTTTACTGTTATTTGGTTTACTTTTTCATATATTCCTATTGCCCATATGGTATGGGGAGAAGGTGGTTGGCTTATCGATGATGGAGCATTAGATTTTGCGGGAGGAACGGTTGTCCATATTAATGCCGCTGTAGCAGCACTTGTTGGTGCTTACTTACTAGGTAAACGAGGTGATTACCAACATACTGCGATTAAACCACATAATTTACCTATGGTCTTTACTGGTACAGCGGTACTTTATATTGGTTGGTTTGGTTTTAATGCGGGCTCTGCTGGGAGTGCTAATGGTATTGCTGCGTTGGCGTTTTTAAATACAGTTGTAGCTACCGCAGGTGCAGTTCTTGCGTGGACATTTGCTGAATGGCTAGTGAGAAAGAAACCTTCTATGTTAGGTAGTTGTTCAGGATGTATTGCGGGATTAGTTGCTATTACCCCAGCCGCGGGAACCGTAGGCCCTATTGGTGCTTTGGTTATTGGTATTATTGCTGGCATCATCGGGCTTTGGGGGGTTGTGGTTCTTAAACGTTGGTTAAAAGCAGATGATGTCTGTGATGTTTTTGGTATTCATGGTACTTGTGGTATTGCGGGCTGTTTATTAACTGGCATATTTACGGCTTCATTTTTAGGGGGCATTGGTTATAGCGAGCATATGACGTTAGGTAAGCAAGTGCTAACTCAATTATTTAGTGTTGTGATTACGCTTATTTGGTCAAGTGTTGTGGCTTACATTGCCTTTAAAATTGCCGATAAGCTAGTGGGATTGCGTGTCTCACAAGAAGAAGAACATGATGGATTAGATATAACCACTCATGGCGAAAGAGCGTACGAGCAGTAATGGTCTATTCCCCCTCAACTGAGGGGGGAATATTCTCACTGCATTATTTGTTAGATTTTATTCGTTTTTGACGGATAACACCTTCTTGAACAGAAGAGGCAACTAGTTGCCCACTCATATTAAATATTTTTCCTCTCACAAATCCGCGTCCACCTGAGGCTGATGGACTTTCAATAGCATAAAGTAACCAGTCATCAACACGAAATGGGCGATGGAACCACATGGAATGATCGATGGTAGCCACTTGTAAACTCGGATCCATAAAACCTAAACCATAAGGTTGCAGTGAGGTGGGTAAAAAATCAAAATCAGAGATATAACCTAATAAGTATTGGTGTAGGAAAGGATCAGATGGCATTTCTCCGCGACTACGATACCAAACATAACGTTCCGCAGGTGCTTTCTCATAACCAAACGGGCTAAAATATTGCACGGGGCGTGCTTCAAAAGGTGTTTCTCTTAATGCGAGTGTTCTTAGAGGTTCGGGTAATTTTGGGGCAAGTTTTTTCAATATCTCATCTTGAGAGATCAAGTCATTTGGAAAAGGGACTTCAGGCATCATATCTTGATGTTCAAAGCCTTCTTCAAACTCTTGGAAAGAGACGGTCATATAAAAAATAGGCTTACCTTGTTGGATAGCACTGACGCGACGAGTACTAAATGAGCCACCATCACGGATAGATTCCACATCGTAAACAATAGGCTTATGGCTATCACCAGGTCGTAAAAAATAGCTGTGAAATGAATTAACATAGCGATTATCAGCAATTGTTTGTTTTGCCGCATAAAGAGCTTGGCCAACAACTTGTCCACCAAAGACTTGTGGTAAACCTAAATCTTCACTTTGACCTCTAAATAGGCCTTCTTCTATTTTTTCAAGCTCCATTAAGTTGATAAGTTTTTTTAATGCCTGGCTCATAGTTTACCTATATATCATCGGATAGATTATGTTTTATAGTTTTGATTATATACAATCCGCTATCGGATAAAAAAATAATCTGCTGTTTATATTTTGCTAAAAATGCCGGAACACCTTATTTGATAGGGGAGCAATCGCGATGTTAGCTAATAGAGGGCATAAATTGAAAGAATTTGGCAAAGAATAAGGCCTTATTGAGTAATTTATCAGCACTTGGTTGGGCTTTCCTTGCTATTTGGATAGCTTTAAAAGATAATGCATATCGTCTTAGCAATAAGACAATCTATGGGGTCTTGTTGGTTCTCCCGCAACACTAACTTGTTAACTCGGTCAGGTCCGGAAGGAAGCAGCCATGGCAGGTGTCGTGTGTGCCGGGATGTCGCTGGCAAGGCCCCACCCAATTTCTGCATTGCAATCCCGCTATTTTTTATCCAGTTACTTTCTTCATCGTAATCGTATCGTTGAACGTTTGCATCTAAACATATTTCTATTTACATATTGTTTAATTAATAGTTTTTTTAACTATGTTTACTCTCAATATGGGTTTGGTGAATTAATCAGAAACAGAATGCCTTTCACCTATTATCGCCTTCGCGTTATAGATGAATAATAAGAGAAGTTGTAAGAATTATGCCGTCATGCCGTTATAAGCACGGCATGATAGTGTGTAATCATTTTACTTATTAAAAAAGCATGAATAAAACGATACCTAAAAATAAGAACTATTAACCCAATTACTATAAAGAGATAGTAAAAATAAGAGGATACTAATGGTTACTTGCTAATACGATTATCTTACAAATTTCCAAACAGATGCTGGGATCTTGTCATAAAGTTTGTTCATGGTTAGCTCTGCTAAGCGATGGTCTGCAGCTGAATAAAATAGCTCTAACTCATCATCGGTCAGTTCATATTTGTTCTTTTCAATCACTCTTTCAAGGGTTTCGATTGAGGTGCATTTTCTTAAACGCATTAGATAGTCTGTTTTAGTCATGTTGTCTTTTCTCTATAATTTAAATAAAACTAAAGGTAATTTAATTTACTTGATATAACTTTTAGGATTTTTATCGATAAGCGTTAACAGTGAATAGTTTAACTCTTTCCAATTATTCAATTCCGAGTAGGAAATGGAGTCACTACCGAATAACCGATAAGTCTCTTCTATGCACTCTTCCATTAAAGTGTTAATAGCATGTTTATCAGGATATTTTATCTTAAACAGCCAACTAAAACCCATAATGTGATCAATTAGGGCATTAAGGTCAACGCTTTTTGTGCTACTTAGATCATTGTTCCAAACTGCGGTACCTTTATCTAATGAGCTTAATGCTTGCTGTAATAGCTCTTCACATAAAAATGACAATTCAGCTAAATCTATTTTTTCTGGTGAATATTCGTCCATAGCTTATTGTGACTGAATTATGCTAAAGAAACACTAATAATTAATACTGATAAATTAGCTATTAATGAAGCTTGCGGCTTAATTCAGTAATGAATTAATTAAACAATCTTAAAATAAACAGCAACTTTATATTTTATTCATATACCAATAATGTTTAATAATTGTTTTTATTATTTCTACATAGTAATGGTGTAATTTGAAAAAGGTATTTAAATACGAAACTACATTCAATGCAAGTTGAAAAAGTGTACAAAATAAAAGTACTGTACGCTTAATATAGCACTATTATTGCATAAGTCACTATCTGAGCGATAGAAATTTGTCTATTTTCGTAAAAATTTAGCTGAGAAGCGTAAAAGTAAGGATAATTAACTTGATGATTATCCTAGTATTTGTTTGCTAAAAATGTCTTATATCGCTAAATAGTCTTGGTGATAAGCTGATATTAATAAAAAATAGTGCGTTAAATTTGACAAAAAGTCATATATAAGAAAAAAATTAAACTGATTTATTGATTGGGGGTATGTTTTTCTTTAATTGATAACAATATAAAGAGGCGGGATTAACACGAAAAATTAAAATAAAACAAAAAGGCCGCTAAGCGACCTTTTTGATGGGTAGCCAACAAATTATGTTGGCTGTGGTATAGCATAATGATTACTTAGTTTGGTGCGGATAGTTTGGGTGCTCTAAGTCTTCGTTTTTCTTCGCAAACCTTCTGCGGATCACAACGAAGAAAATAGGAACAAAGTAAATAGCAAGGGATGTCGCGGCAATCATACCACCGAATACCCCTGTACCTACCGAGTTTTGCGCACCAGAACCTGCACCGTTACTTAATACCAGAGGAATAACCCCAAGCATAAAGGCTAACGATGTCATTAGAATTGGACGTAGACGCATTCTAACGGAATCTAACGTCGCTTCTACTAGCCCTTTACCCTCTTTTTCCATTAAGTCTTTGGCGAATTCGACAATCAATATGGCGTTCTTCGCCGATAACCCAATGGTGGTAAGTAGCCCAACCTTAAAGTAAACGTCGTTTTCAAGCCCTCTCAATGTAGTAAATGCTAATGCACCAATGACCCCTAAAGGTACGACTAACATAACTGAGAAAGGCACTGACCAACTCTCATAGAGTGCCGCCAAACAAAGGAATACTACAATTAATGAAATAGTATACAGTGCTGGCGCTTGGTTACCTGATAGACGTTCTTGGTATGACATACCCGTCCACTCGTAGCCAATACCACTTGGTAATTTGCTGGCGAGTTGCTCCATCATTAGCATTGCATCACCACTACTTTGTCCCGGTGTTGCACTACCTTGGATCTGGACAGCTGGTAAACCATTATAACGCTCTAAACGTGGTGAGCCATATAACCAAGGATCTTTACTAGTATCAATGAAGGATGAGAAAGGCACCATCTGACCCGCATTGTTACGAACATAAAGATTAGCAATATCTTGTGGCAACATGCGGAATTGTGATTCTGCTTGAACGTAAACTTTCTTCACACGACCACGGTCGATAAAGTCGTTAACGTAGCTACCACCAAACATCGTACCTAATGTTGAGTAGATATCACTGACCGCAACACCTTGAGCTTGTGCTTTTTCTAAGTCGATATAAAGACGATACTGAGAGGTATCTTCTTGACCGTTAGGACGCACACCCGTCAACATTTGTGGCTCTTGTGCTGCCATTCCAAGCAATTGGTTTCTTGCTTCCATGAGTTTTTCGTGTCCCAGGTTGGCATTATCGATTAACTCGAATTCAAAACCACCTGCAGAGCCTAACTCAACAATAGCTGGAATATTAAAGGAGTAAACAAAGGCTTCTTTAATTTGAGAAAGAGCTTGGTTAGCACGACCGACAATAGCAGGGACTTTGTCTTGGTCTGATTTACGCTCATCCCAATCATTTAATACGACGAAAGCAAGCCCCATGTTTTGACCTTGACCACCAAAACCAAAGCCGCTGACGGTAAAGACCGACTTAACCACATCTTTTTCTTTAGTATTAAAGTAGTCATTGACTTGTGTTAATACGTCTTGTGTCTGCTCTTGGGTTGATCCAGCGGGCAACTGAACCATTGTCAGTAACACCCCTTGGTCTTCTTCTGGTAAGAAAGACGCCGGTAAACGCACAAACATAATTGCCATAGCAGCAACAAGTAAGACGTAGATCAGTAAGTAACGACCTGTACCACGTAGTGTACGAGAAACACTGTCTGTATAGTGGTGACTACTTTTTTCAAAAACGCGGTTAAACCAACCAAAGAAACCTGTTTGTACACCATGGCTGCCTTTCGGGATTGGTTTTAACAATGTCGCACAAAGTGCAGGGGTTAAAATCAATGCCACGAAAACAGACAGCACCATCGCTGATACAATAGTAACTGAGAACTGTCGGTAAATCGCACCCGTTGAACCACCAAAGAATGCCATTGGAATAAATACCGCAGATAACACGAGGGCAATACCCACCAATGCACCTTGGATTTGTCCCATAGACTTACGTGTCGCTTCTTTAGGTGACAGTCCTTCCTCTTGCATCACACGTTCAACGTTTTCTACTACAACGATAGCATCATCAACCAGTAGACCGATGGCTAGTACCATCGCGAACATCGTCAAGGTATTTATCGAATAGCCAAACGCGGACAATATGGCGAAAGTCCCTAATAATACGACGGGCACAGCAATGGTTGGAATTAATGTAGCACGGAAGTTCTGTAAGAACAGATACATGACTACAAATACCAGCATAATGGCTTCAACGAGCGTTTTAACCACTTCAAAAATAGAGATCTTAACAAATGGTGTTGTATCGTAAGGATAAACGACCTCTAATCCAGAAGGGAAGAACGGCTCCATATCAGCAAGTGCCGCACGTACTGCTGTTGCGGTATCAAGGGCGTTAGCACCTGTTGCCAGTTTAATACCAATACCTGCTGCAGGTAAGCCATTAAAGCGAGCAATCGTGCTGTAGTTTTCAGCCCCCATCTCAACAATACCCAGATCTTTTAGCTTAACCTGTGAACCGTCTTGATTGACTTTCATCAGAATATCAGCAAATTGCTCAGGTGTATTAAGTCGAGTTTGCGCAATGATAGATACATTTAAACGCTGACCAGGCACTGGTGGCGTACCACCTAATTGGCCTGCCGCCACTTGGTTATTTTGCGATTTAATCGCATTAATAACATCAAGAGTGGTCATGTTATATTTCACCAGTTTATCTGGATCTAACCAAATACGCATCGCGTATTGTGTACCAAATAACTGCGTTTCACCCACCCCTGTGACACGGCTTAATGGATCTTTAATTGTTGCACCTACATAGTCGGCGATGTCATCTTGTGACATCGAGCCATCACCAGAGATAAAACCTACAACCATTAAGAATGAACTAGAAGATTTATCGACACTAATCCCTTGTTGTTGTACTTCCTGAGGTAAAAGAGGCATTGCCAATTGCAATTTATTTTGCACTTGGACTTGCGCAATATCAGGGTCAGTACCAGCTTCAAAGGTCAGCGTGATATTCATCATACCTGCAGAATCACTGGTTGAAGACATATAAACCATGTTATCGATACCATTCATATTCTGTTCGATAACTTGGGTTACAGTATTCTGTACCGTGGTTGCATCAGCTCCTGGATAGACCGCAGAAATGGAAATTGCTGGCGGTGCAATCGTTGGATATTGTGCAACAGGCAGTTTGATGAGTGCCAAAAGACCAGCAAGCATGGTAATTATGGCAATTACCCACGCAAATATTGGTCTGTCTATAAAAAACTTAGGCATAGATCATCGACTCCTTATTGAGGATCCTTCGCTGGTTCAGATTTTTCAGTTGATGCTGTTGCATCTAAATTTTCTTCTTGTGGCGTAACCTTCATTTCAGGTTTTGCTTTTTGTAGCCCCGAAACGATAACGCGGTCACCAACCTGAACACCACTATTCACTAGCCACTTATTACCAACTGCTTGTGATACTTCAATAGTACGCACTTCAACCACGTTGTCTTTATTAACGACCATGGTTGTTGCTTCACCACGAGGAGTACGAATAACAGCTTGTTGTGGGATCAAAATAGCATTTTGACGAATACCATTTTCTAATTTTGTACGAACAAACATACCAGGCAGTAATTCACCATTTGGATTCGGTACGATTGCACGCATAGTGATAGAGCCTGTGGATTCATCAACAGTCACATCAGAAAATTCTAAATGACCTTTTTGAGCATAGGATTGACCATTAGTTAAGGTTAAGTGAACAACAGGTTTGCCTTGCTCTTGACGAATAATGCCACTTTCAATTTCATTTTTTAATTTCAGATAATCTTCACTCGATTGTGTCACATCGACATAAATCGGATCGATTTGCTGAACGGTTGTTAAAGCCACTTGCTGACCAGGCGCAACTAATGCGCCTTCTGTTACCGTTGATTTACCTGAACGGCCAGAAATTGGTGCGGTGACTTTGGTATATTCAAGATTAATTTTTGCATTAGTCACTGTAGCTTCAGCTGCTTTTACTGCAGCAACAGCTTGAGCGTACTGAGATGTTGCGGTATCAAAATCTTGTTTACTGACATAATTGGTGCCGAGTAGAGGTTTATAGCGCTCTACAGTCAGGCGAGCAATTTCAGCATTCGCTTTCGCTTTTGCTAAATCAGCTTGAGCACTGTTTAATGTAGCTTGAAAAATAGCAGGATCGATTTGGTACAAAGATGTTCCTGCTTCTACATAACTACCTTCGGTGTAATTGCGTTTTAAGATGATGCCGCCAACCTGAGGGCGAACCTCTGCGATACGATAAGCAGATGTACGACCAGGTAAGTCTGTTGTGATAGTCAGTGGTTTCGCATCTAATGTAACAACACCTACAGCAGGAGCAGGAGGTGGACCTCCAGCAGACTGATTTTTGTCGCCACATCCAGCAATAACCAAGCTGCCTGAAAGCACTAACAGAGCCAGAGGCAAAACCCCTCTGTTTTTTCGCATAAGAAAACCTCTATTCAAAAGTTGTTTCCCGGGATAAAAAATAATTAAGTTGATGAATGATTGCGATGTATAGTACAAACATACATGAATGTATGTAAATTAACTTCAGTCAAAATCGAGGAATAATGGCACGAAAAACTAAACGCCAAGCACAAGAGACAAGACAGCAGATTATTGATGCTGCACTTAGGCTATTTACTGTGCAAGGTGTTTCTGCCACATCACTTTCAGATATTGCAACCGAGGCCGGAGTAACTCGAGGTGCAATATATTGGCACTTTAAGAATAAAGTGGATTTATTTACTGAAGCGTGTGAACTCACCGACTTAAAAATAGAATCATTAGAATTAGAGTATCAATCAAAATATCCAGATGATCCACTATTTGTATTAAGAGAATTGCTTATTTACATATTGACATCAATTGTCGAAGATCCGAAACATAATGCACTTCTAGAAATATATTTCCATAAGTGCGAATTTGTTGGTGAAATGACACCAATTGTTGAAATCCGCCGAGAATTATGTGCAGCCGATTACTCTAGAATAGAGCAATCTTTATCTCGCTGTATCGAAAAAAGACAACTTCCTGCCAACCTTGATTTAAGAAGAGCTGCGATCATGTTAAAAGCTATGATGACAGGGCTTGCTGAAAATTGGTTATTTTCACCAGAAAGTTTTTCTATTAAAGAGGAAAGTCAATATTTGGTTGATAGTTTTATTGATATGATTAAGCATAGCGTCAATATGAGAATATCGACGCCATCTTAATTTATTCTTAAACATAAGGAAGAAGTTCATGAGCAAAGTATTAGTGATTGCAAATGGTGCAGCATACGGTAATGAATCATTATTTAACGCACTGCGTTTATCTATTACTTTAAAAGAGCAACATCCAGAAACGCAATTAAAGATCTTTTTAATGTCTGATGCGGTAACAGGTGCACTGGCTCATCAGCAACCCAAAGAAGGTTACAACCTCCAACAAATGTTAGAAATTTTAACGGCACAAAACGTCCCTGTTAAGTTATGCAAAACCTGTACAGATACTCGTGGTATCAGTGAATTACCTTTAGTGGATGGTGCTGAACTTGGGACATTGGTGGACTTAGCACAATGGACTCTCGACGCGGATAAGATATTGACTTTCTGATCAACATTTTGTTTTCTCAGGGGAGAAACATCTAGGCGACTTGTTCTAATGACACTGCCAATTTCAAGTAATTGGATTATACTAAGAGGCAGTTTTTCAATATTCATTGAACAAGTTGCTCAATATGCGTGGATCTAACGTTTTTATTCGATTAAATCATTTTATTTCGACAATATTTATTGTCTCTATCTTCTTTGTTTTGTTAGGAAATATACTTTTTACCCCGGCTAAAGCAGAAACAGTCAGCAATAATTTACCCACCAAAGAAAGTATTCAAAACCAGCTTAATTTATTAAATAAACGTAGTGACTTAAGTGCCGAAGATAAACTCACTATTGGTGATCTAGAGCAGGCATTGCTACTTCTTGATAATATTCAACAATTAGAGAAAAAAGCAGACGACTATAATAAGACAGTAGAGCAATTACCAGAAAAGCTACGCAGTATTCAAAATCAATTAAGTCAATTAAAACAGAAAATAGCGAACAAAGAAGTTGATGACTACCGTCAATCTTTAGAGAGCCTACCGCTTGCAACTTTAGAGTCGCAATTAGAAGAGGTTTTACAATCCTTAGCGAAAGCACAGGAAGATTTAGCCAATTACAGTAATGAGCTTATTGTTTTACAAACGCAACCAGAAAGGGCGCAATCTGTTTTATTTAATAACTCAGAAAGATTGCAACAAATACGAATTGCATTAAATAAAAGTAGTGCAGATAAAGCTCAAATGCGATCTTCTTCTGTGCAACTCTTACAATTAGAACAATATTATTTGCAACAACAAAACAGTTTTCAAAAACGAACACTGCAATCTAATGTACAGCTACAAAGCTTATTACAATTACAGCGTGATTATAGTTCAGCGTATATTGACCTCTCTCAAGAGCATGCTCAACTACTGCAAGAGATCTTAAGTGATAAACGTTTAGACAGTTCAGAAGAAGTTGCCAAAGAGGCGCAGACGGCAGAGCTGAGTAATCAGGCGATTAAAAATAACGCTTTTTATTTAGCTCAAGCTGATATTAATAAAAAACTCAGCGATAAGTTGATTATTACTACACAAAATAATAATGAGTTAAATCGCCATAGTTTAATGGTCAAAAACCGCCTAGATAGAGCTATCCAATCAGAGCGCAATCTTAAAGAGCAAATTGATGTATTGAAAGGGAGTCTGTTGCTCTCTCGTATTCTGTTTGAAGAGCAAATTGAGCTACCTGATGATATCTTTATCAATAAGTTACCGGATAAAATTGCCGACTTACGTTTAGAACAGTTTGAAATCAATAAACAAAGAGATCAGATTTTTCAGCCGAATCTCTATATCGACCAATTAATGCAAGAGTACCAAGCCACACATCCGGAAATTACTGATAAAAATGAGCTAAAAGAGCTACATAATGCATTATTACAACTGATTGATGCGCGACGAGATCTACTGGATAAGCTCAATAATCAACTGGGTAGCCAAATTTCTGAATCTATTAATTTACAGATGGATCAGCAACAGCTACGTAGTGTGGTGAGTTCATTAGAAAGCACCTTAGCGCAACAAATATTCTGGGTAAGCAGTAATAAACCGATTAACCTCAGTTGGTTCTCAACCTTTCCAGATCAGGCTGTGGCTGAATTTCAAAGTTTTAAACTCAACTGGTCAAATGAAAATCTGTTGACCGGGGCTAAAAAATCATATCCTGTACTGATTGCGCTAATTTTGTTCAGTAGCATACTGGTTTGGCAACGTAAAAAATTTGATAAGCAGTTTGATAAATTAAGTGCTGATATTAATAAGCTTAATAAAGATACGCAGTTACATACTCCATTAGCTTTAGGGATTGTTTTCTTAAAAACATTACCCCTTTCTTGTATTGTGTTAGCGATAGGATATTGGCTTATTAATAGCTTTAATGTGCAACAAGAGTTTATCTGGTCTTTTACTTGGCAGTTTGCGGTATTTTGGCTGATGTTTGAGTGGTCTTATCGTTTAATGTCGGATAATGGAGTGGCCGTTAATCACTTTAAGATCCCCCTAGAGCGAGTACAACAAAATCGTAAACGTTTATTACGTTTATCGCTTCCCATGTTGCCAATTATTTTACTTTCCGCTTATGGTATTAATAACCCATTATTGTTAGTGGGTGATGTGATTGGTCAATTAGTGACAATTATTTCACTCTTTTTTATTAGTCTGTGTGCATTACCTTTTTGTCGTGAAATGTGGCAAGAAAAGGGTAATCATGTTGTGAGAACAGTGGTTATCACCTTATTAACTTTCTCGCCTTTACTTTTAATGGGGTTAGTTATTTTTGGTTATTATTACACCGCACTACGTTTAGCCAATCGTTGGATTGATAGTTTATATCTACTTATGTTGTGGTTTATTGCTTACCACGCGAGTTTACGTGGTCTTACTGTTGCAGCAAGACGACTGGCGTATCGTCGAGCGCTAGAGCGCCGACAAGCGATGCTTAAAGAGAAAAAAGAGGGGGACGATAACACTCTCGAGCCAATCCAAGAGCCACCGATGGATATGGAGCAGATAAACCAACAATCATTAAGATTAACCACAATGATCTTATTTATTATCTTTGCTTCCAGTTTTTATGGTATTTGGTCTGACTTTATTACAATCTTTACTTACTTAGATGGTATTACGCTTTGGCATTATACTTTGCCTACTGAGTTAGGTAATGTGGTTAAAGCAGTGACGGTTGCGGACTTACTCCTCTCTTTTGCCATTATGGCTATCTCTTGGTTTATGATAAGAAACCTACCGGGTTTACTCGAAGTTCTTATTCTTTCAAGAATTAAATTACAGCAAGGCGCTTCTTATGCCATTACGACTATTCTGACCTATATTATTATTGCGATAGGTACAATTGTTTCGCTGGGGATATTAGGCGTAGCATGGGAAAAACTACAATGGTTGGCGGCAGCCTTAACGGTTGGTTTAGGGTTTGGTTTACAAGAAATATTCGCTAACTTTGTTTCAGGGATAATTATCTTATTTGAAAGACCGGTCAGAATTGGTGATACGGTGACAATTGGCTCTTATTCTGGAACAGTGAGTCGTATTCGTATCCGAGCAACCACGGTAACGGACTTTGATCGCAAAGAGGTTATTATCCCGAATAAAGCCTTTGTGACCGAACGCCTGATCAACTGGACATTATCTGATACTGTCACACGTATTATCATTCAAGTCGGTGTTGCTTATGGTTCTGATCTGGATAAAGTGAAAACCATTTTAATGAAAGCAGCAAAAGATAATCCCAAAGTGATGACTGAGCCAGAGCCTGTGGTGCTGTTTACCGAATTTGGTGCTAGCACGCTAAATCATGAATTACGTTTTTATGTTAGAACGCTTGGGGATAGGAATACTGCTATCGACGAAGTCAACCGCGCTATTGATAAACTTTGCAATGAAAATGATATCAATATCGCGTTTAACCAATTAGAAGTGTATCTGCATAATAAACAAGGGGAAGAAGTGCAAGAAATAAAAAAAGGCCCTCTTGATGGTTCAACACCTGAAGCGAATACGCCATTTAATTAAGTAGTAAGATGTTTAGTTAGCGGTTTGATTATCTCGTTTTTTCTCATAATCAACTCGCACAATTTCCAGTGCCTCAAGTACGGTGTTGGGATCAATATGATTGGTTTCAAATAAGTAAATCAAATCAACCGCTAACTGAACTGATTTAGGGGCATCTTTTAATTCCATTATGGCTCCGATTAATATTTATCTTCTTGTCGTTCAATACTCTTTTCTATAGAAACTAGGGCACTTTTACAACGCGCTAGGCGATTTTCAAGAGCAGCAATCTCTTTTTGTAATTCTTGTTGGCGTACAAAGCCTTGTGCTTGAGTTAAAGCAAGCTCTCTATCTTGGATCATCGACTGTAATCGGCGCTCGTAATCCTGATGTTGGGCAAGTTTTTGGTATAAATCGACACTTTTTTTGCGTTGACTTAGCTGGTTTTCTTGCTTTCTTAGTGTTTGTGTCGATAATTCACGAGTTAATGCTTCAATTTGTTGTAGGATTTGTGTTGCCAGAAACTTAACTTGCTGGCTACGTTGTGCCTCAACACAAGTTATTAACTGAGTAAAATTATCGCGGATCTGTTGCATATAACCACCAAGAGAATCACTGCGGTGGTGAAATAGTGCTGTGTCGAAGCAAGGTGCTGCAATTTTTTTGTTTGCAATTGGCGCTAAGGTTTCGGCGAGATTGTCGATCTGTTTTTTAAACAAACTCAATGGATCTGTTTTTTTCATTTGGGCTTTGTACCTGTTTTGCTAAAAACATGAATTGACTTAAAGCAACAAAAAAGAGTTGTTCACTGGCTTTCTGTTGCATTTTAACGGCATATTGCATAGATTCTATCGTTTCGTTTTTTATTATGGCACTGATTATGACTGCTAACGCGCAACAACTGCAATTTATTAAAGACAGCATTGAAACCATTCCTGATTACCCTAAAGAAGGGATCTTATTCCGTGATATTACGACATTACTGGATAATCCCGCGGCATATCAGGCAACGATTGATTTATTAGTTGAGCACTATCAAGGTCAGGGTATCACTAAAGTTGTAGGTACCGAAGCCCGCGGGTTCTTATTTGGTGCCCCTGTTGCTTTACGTTTAGGTGTGGGTTTTGTGCCAGTGCGTAAAAAAGGTAAATTGCCTCGTGAGACGCTTAGTGAAACTTATGATCTAGAGTACGGTACAGATACATTAGAGATCCATAAAGACAGCATTACGGATAAAGATAAAGTATTAATGGTTGATGACTTATTAGCAACTGGTGGTACTATCGAAGCAACTGCTCGTCTTATTCGTCGTTTAGGTGGAACTGTAACAGAAGCTGCATTTATTATCTGTTTACCTGATTTAGGCGGTATTGAACGTCTAGAAAAAGAAGGGATCCATAGCTTCACATTAGTTAATTTCCCAGGGCATTAATGCTTTTTTAGTGTCAATCAGATGCTTAATGCATTTGCTGGTAAATGCCCATCATCGTGCGGGTGTATCAAAATGTATGACTCAATACATTGAGCCCGCACAATAGTCACCGCTTTAAAGTGTGCGGATAATTTCATCAATATCTCATTTGTTTCCTACAGATCTCGCTCAATAGGCTATCCCTGTGTTAGCATAGAGATAAATCTTGTTCATATTTAGCGGAATCAATGAGCTATCAGGTACTTGCCCGAAAGTGGCGCCCACAAACTTTTAACGATGTTGTCGGTCAACGTCATGTTTTGACCGCATTGGCTAATGGTCTTGATCACCAAAGGTTGCATCATGCTTATCTTTTTTCTGGCACTCGCGGTGTTGGAAAAACGACGATCGCCCGTCTATTTGCTAAAGGGCTGAATTGCGAAACAGGCATAACCAGCAAACCTTGTGGTAAATGTGCTAATTGCCTTGAGATAGAGCAGGGGCGTTTTGTTGATTTAATAGAAATCGATGCGGCATCAAGAACGAAAGTTGAAGATACACGAGAGCTACTCGATAATGTTCAATATGCGCCGGCTCGTGGTCGTTTTAAAGTCTATCTTATTGACGAAGTGCATATGCTTTCTCGTCATAGTTTTAATGCGTTACTTAAAACGTTAGAAGAGCCACCTGAACACGTTAAATTCCTGTTGGCTACCACAGATCCTCAAAAACTACCTGTTACTATCTTATCTCGTTGTTTGCAATTTCACCTGCGGGCACTTGATGTTGACCAAATAGCGACACAGCTTGAGAAAGTACTATCCGCAGAACACATTGAAAATGATGTGCGAGCACGCCAATTAATTGCCCGTGCAGCAGATGGAAGTATGCGTGACGCATTAAGCCTAACCGACCAAGCAATTGCGAGTGGCGAAGGTATTGTAAGTACAGAAGTCGTTAGTCGTATGCTAGGTACGATCGATGATGCACAACCATTAGCACTGATTGAAGCTTTAGTAAAAGCAGATGGTCAACAAGTGATGTCGTTGGTTAATGAGGTTGCTTTAAGAGGAACGGATTGGGAAAACTTTTTAGTCGAAACGCTCTCATTATTACATCAAATTGCGATGTTACAACTTTTGCCGAGTGAAAATAATCCCCAAGAGCAATTTACACAAGAGCGTTTACGTTTATTAGCCAAATCAGTGTCGCCACAAGATTTACAACTTTATTATCAAACTTTATTAGTTGGGCGAAAAGAGTTGGCTTATGCGCCAGACAGACGTATGGGTGTAGAAATGACCCTTCTCAGGGCGCTTGCTTTTCATCCTAAAACTGTCATTGATGAAATCCCTACGGCTCCTTTAGCGCAAACATTGCCTTTAGCATCACAGCCGAATCAACAGCGAGTTGAAACATCGGCGCCTCAAGTGAGAAGCAATATGGCAACGGCGACACCCAAAGTATCACCGTCGCCAGAAAACAGTGCTGCATTAGGAAATAGCCCTGCGGCACAACTGTTAAGAGCACGGCAAGCCATAAGGGGAGCTGAGCAAGATACGCCACCAAAAAAGCCTCAACCGGCGACGCCTAAACAGGCTAAGCCGGCTGCTAGTGCATTAGAGCGGCTAGCAGCCGTCAGTGAAAAACGCCAGCAAAGGGTTAATGAAAAACGGTCATCTGTTGCAGTCGAGAAAAAGAAAAAAGAAGCTTATCAATGGAAGCCACAAAATCCACAGGCACAAGTAACAGAGCCAGTGGTCTCTTCACCGAAAGAGATCAAAGAAGTTCTTGAGTATGAAAAAACGCCTGAATTAGCCGCTAAAATTGCGCAAGAGTCGCAACAGCGGGACGAGTGGGCGGCGGAAATAGCTAAAATGCCATTGCCGAAGTTAGTGCAACAGTTAGCGTTAAATGCCTATAAAGAGACGGTCGGTGAAGAAACGATCATTTTGCATTTACGCAGTAAGCAGAAACATTTAAATTCAGCAAATGCACTACGAACACTGACAAATGCGCTAAGTGAATTGCATGGAAAAGCAATTTCACTCACAATTATAGAAGATGATAATCTAACGGTTAAAACGCCGTTAGAATGGCGACAAGCCATTTATGAAGAGAAGTTGGCGTTAGCGCGTCAATCGATTACTACGGATAAAACCATTCAGACATTACAGCACTATTTTGATGCTGAATTGGATGAAGAGAGTATCCGGCCTGTTTAATCGCAACATGTTGTATATTTCTATACAGCGTAGCTTTTACAAAGAGAGACAATTATGTTCGGAAAAGGTGGTTTGGGCAATCTGATGAAACAGGCCCAACAGATGCAAGAAAAAATGCAGCAAATGCAAGAAGAGATCGCAAACTTAGAAGTCACTGGTGAATCTGGTGCTGGCTTAGTGAAGATCACTATCAATGGTGCTCATAATTGCCGTCGTGTTGAAATAGATCCTAGTCTGCTAGAAGATGACAAAGAGATGTTAGAAGATCTGATTGCTGCCGCCTTTAATGATGCTGCACGTCGCATTGAAGAGACACAAAAAGAGAAGATGGCATCAGTCTCTAACGGTATGCAATTACCACCAGGCTTTAAGATGCCATTCTAATGCAAACTAGCCCTCTTCTTGAATCATTAATGGAAGCGTTGCGTTGTTTACCCGGCGTCGGGCCAAAATCAGCGCAACGAATGGCTTTTCATCTGCTTCAACGTGATAGAAGCGGAGGAATGCGACTTGCACAAGCATTAACGCGTGCAATGTCTGAAATTGGTCACTGTTGTGATTGTCGAACATTTACTGAAGAAGAGCGTTGTACGATCTGTGCTAATGCTCGACGTCAGCAAAATGGTCAGATTTGCGTAGTGGAAAGCCCGGCAGATATTCATGCTATCGAGCAGACAGGGCAGTTTGCAGGTCGATACTTTGTGTTAATGGGACATCTATCTCCGCTAGATGGCATTGGTCCCATGGATATTGGCTTAGATAGACTTGAAGAGCGTTTAAGCCAAGAGCCTATATCAGAAGTGATTTTAGCCACCAATCCTACGGTGGAAGGTGAAGCTACAGCAAACTATATTGCTGAGATATGCGCTCAATATGATGTTGCTGCTAGCAGAATAGCACATGGCGTGCCTGTTGGTGGTGAATTAGAAATGGTGGATGGTACCACGTTGTCACACTCTATCGCGGGACGCCAGAAGATCCACTATTAATACACAAAAGATTTAATAAAAAAGCACCTTGTTATCAATATAATGAGGTGCTTTTTTTTTTGATTTTACTATCACTTTGACTGATATTGTTAATATCGCCTCAATTATATTAATAATGACTATTTGTTGCTTATTTGTGATCTAAATCTCCCTTTTTTGTATAATAAAAAAGATTTTTTATGTAATTAATAGTTTTCTAACTTATTGATAGTCATAAATTTGTTATCTCGATCACAAAAAAATCACCTTTTAACATCAGTAAAACCACTCAACTTAGAAAATAGACCGCTTAACTCACTATATAACCGTTTAGCGATTTAATAACACTATTCATCAGACATTCTTCATATGATGTCACTGCGGGTCATTATTTTCATATTCGCTCAAATTATTATCAATTGTCCCGTACTACTCTTTGGCTGTTCGGTCTTGCCTGAAAAAAAGGTGTCTCATGAACAAAAATACATTTCTTAAGCACATACCTTGGGTGATCCTCGGGATTATTGGTGCTTTTTGTCTGTCAGTGGTTGCACTACGCCGTGGTGAACACGTCAGTGCATTATGGATAGTTGTTGCTTCTGTTGCGGTCTACTTAGTCGCTTATCGTTATTACAGTCTTTATATTGCTCAAAAAGTAATGAAGCTCGATCCTACTCGAGCCACTCCTTCAGTGATTAATAATGATGGTTTGAACTATGTTCCAACTAATCGTTATGTCCTCTTTGGTCACCACTTTGCCGCTATTGCGGGTGCTGGACCGCTTGTAGGGCCAGTATTGGCTGCCCAAATGGGTTATTTACCCGGTACACTGTGGTTATTAGCTGGGGTGGTACTTGCTGGAGCCGTACAAGACTTTATGGTGCTGTTTATTTCGACGCGCCGTAATGGTAACTCTCTCGGTGAGATGATAAAGAAAGAGATGGGGCCTGTACCGGGAACTATCGCGCTGTTTGGCTGTTTCCTTATCATGATCATCATTCTTGCGGTGCTCGCACTGATTGTAGTGAAAGCATTAGCAGAAAGTCCTTGGGGAGTATTCACCGTTTGTTCAACAGTACCTATTGCCCTATTTATGGGGATCTATATGCGCTATATTCGCCCAGGTCGTGTGGGTGAAGTATCTGTTATTGGTATTGTTTTACTGATTGCCGCTATTTGGTTTGGTGGTGTTATCGCGAGTGATCCTTACTGGGGACCTGCTTTAACCTTTAAAGATACCACTATTACTTTTGGGTTGATTGGTTATGCGTTTATCTCTGCTTTACTGCCGGTTTGGCTGATTTTAGCTCCTCGCGATTATTTAGCGACTTTCCTAAAAATTGGTGTAATTGTTGGTTTAGCTATCGGGATTGTTATTCTAAATCCTGAGTTAAAAATGCCCGCGATGACCCAATATATTGATGGTACAGGACCATTATGGAAAGGGGCTCTATTCCCATTCTTATTTATTACTATTGCTTGTGGTGCAGTTTCTGGTTTCCACGCACTGATTGCATCAGGTACCACACCTAAATTGATCGCTAATGAAATGGATGCGCGTTTTATTGGTTATGGCGCAATGTTAATGGAATCATTTGTTGCGATCATGGCATTAGTGGCCGCCTCTATTATTGAACCAGGTCTCTATTTTGCGATGAATACACCGCCTGCCGGATTAGGCATTACAATGCCAAATCTGCATGAGTTAGGGGGTGAAAACACCGCAATGATTATGGATCAATTAAAAGATGTTACCGTACACGCGGCTGCGACAGTTAGCTCATGGGGCTTTGTTATCTCGCCTGATGAGATTTTACAAACCGCCAAAGATATAGGTGAGCCTTCTGTACTTAATCGTGCTGGTGGTGCACCTACGTTAGCGGTGGGTATTGCTATGGTGTTCCATAAAATTTTACCTGCGGCAGATATGGGCTTCTGGTATCACTTTGGGATCTTGTTTGAAGCACTCTTTATCTTAACGGCGTTAGACGCAGGAACTCGTTCTGGTCGTTTTATGCTACAAGACTTGTTAGGTAATTTTATCCCATACTTGAAGAAAACAGACTCTTTTATTGCTGGTGTTATCGGTACAGCAGGTTGTGTCGGTTTATGGGGTTATCTATTGTACCAAGGTGTTGTTGACCCACTGGGTGGTGTTAAGAGCTTATGGCCACTGTTTGGGATCTCCAATCAGATGTTAGCGGCTGTTGCACTTGTTTTAGGTACGGTCATCTTAATCAAGATGAAGAGAACGAAATACATCTGGGTAACCGTTATTCCTGCGGTATGGTTATTAATTTGTACAACATGGGCGCTAGGATTAAAACTGCTCAGTAATGATCCGCAAATGGAAGGTTTCTTCTATCTTGCTAATGAGTACAAAGCGAAAATCTTAGCCGGTGGGGCAGATCTTACTGCCGCAGAAATCACCAATATGAACCACATTGTGATTAATAACTACACCAATGCAGGTTTAAGTATTCTGTTCTTAGTGGTTGTTTACAGCATTATTTTCTACGGTATCCGTACCGCAATGAAAGCACGTAAAAATCCGAAAGAGTCAGCACAAGAAACACCATATGTACCTATGCCAAAAGATGTGAAGATATCTTCAGGTCATTAATCTTAGGCGAATAGGCTAAAAATCCTCGCACTCACTTAATGAGTGCGGGGCTTAGGAGAAACTTATGTTTGGTAATTTAGGGCAAGCTGGAAAATATCTAGGACAAGCCGCTCGTATGTTAATAGGTATTCCTGATTATGATAACTATGTGCAGCACATGAAGGACAACCATCCTGATAAACCAGTGATGACCTATAACGAGTTTTTCCGTGAACGTCAGGAAGCCCGTTATGGTGGCGGTGATGGTAAAGGTGGTTTCCGCTGTTGCTAATAATCTGTAAAGGAGACAAATAATGGAACCTATTGCAGTAACAATATTGACTGGCTTTTTAGGATCGGGAAAAACAACGCTTTTACGCCATATGCTCAATGAGGAGCATGGTTATAAAATTGCGGTGATTGAAAATGAATTTGGTGAAGTGCCTATCGATGATGAAATTATTGGTGATAGAGCAACACAAATAAAAACACTCACCAATGGCTGTATCTGTTGTAGTAAATCGAATGAGCTTGAAGATACTTTGCTCGATCTCTGCGATAGCCTTGATCGTGGTGACATTGTGTTTGATCGCCTAGTGATTGAGTGTACAGGGATGGCTGATCCGGGGCCTATCACACAAACATTTTTTTCTCATGAAGTGATCTGCCAACGCTATTTATTAGATGGCATTATTACACTGGTTGATACAATCCATGCTCAGCAACAGTTAGATCAATTTGCTATTGCACAATCTCAAATTGGTTATGCGGATCGCATTCTATTAACTAAAACAGATATTCAACCTGCGAGCCAACAATTACTTGCTCGTTTAAGACGTATTAATGCTAGAGCGCCTACCTATACGGTGATCAATGGGCAAATAGATTTAGCACTATTATTTAACGTAAAAGGCTTTATGTTGAATGATACTTTAGAGGTCAAGCAACCCCTGTTTCGTTTTCAGCCAGAAAAACAAGATGATATTCAGTCTATTGTACTAAATTTTGATTATCCCGTTGAGTTACAAGCAGTCTCTGATGTTATGGAGTCTTTGTTATTGAGCTTTGCCGATAACTTATTACGTTATAAGGGGATCTTAAATATTAAAGATAGTCCTAACCGGTTGTTATTCCAAGGAGTGCAACGATTATATAGCGCTGATTGGGATAGACCTTGGCAAGAGAATGAAACTCGTCAAAGCACCTTAGTCTTTATTGGTATTCATCTGCCAGAAGAAGAAATAAAAGCCAGTTTCGATGCGTTAATGCATAACACTAAAGAATATGAGTAATAGCGATTGTTTGAGAAAAGTGTTTGTTGGTAGTGATGTAATAGCAGTAAGTAGTAAGCAGTAAATAGCAGTAACGAATATTAATCATGCTCCTGGACTTGAGGAGGATCCTGTTCCTGGGATCTTATGTTTCACCCCATAATAACCATTATGGGGTGTTTTTTTATACTAATTAGCCATTAGCAACAGCTTTATATTCCATAATTTCAATAATTTGTACATCAGTATGTTGCATTGCTCGACTAGCTAATGCACAAAGATTCTCGATTGTCATATCAACATCATGAGTGACAATGCCGTCATTACCTGTCACACAGGTATCATCTAGCGCCATTAATACCGCTTTATAAGCGGCACTTGCTCCTGTCGACACTTTCATCGCACAACTGTTAGAGGCACCATCACAAATCACACCACTAATATCGCCAATCATACTACTAATTGCCATTGCCATGGGTTCATAGCGTTCTTCCATTAACCACGCAATAGCACCAGCAGCTCCCATTGATGCGGTTGTTGCAGCACATAGTGCGGAAAGTGCCGGGAATTTGTGGTGAATATAAATGGCTAATAAATGTGAAAGCATTAATGCTCTTGCCATTTTTTCTTCACTAACCTGTAAATATTCAGCAACCACCACAACAGGCATTGTAGCTGCAATACCCTGATTTCCTGAACCTGAGTTACTCATTGCAGGTAGTACGGCACCGCCCATACGTGCATCAGAAGCCGCTGAAGTGCGGATCATAATTTCAGAAAGCAGATCTTTAGCTAACAAGCCACGTTGTTGCTGGCGTTGTAAGGTTTGACCAATATGCAAACCGTAAGTATTGTTCAAACCTTCTTTTGATAATGCGTCATTTAATTGCGCAGATTGCAAAATAAAAGAAATTTCTTCTACAGGAGCTTGAGTAATGAACTGATAAATTTCTTGTGTGTTAGTGTTGGTTAAGGCTTGCTTAATTTGGCAAGGGGAGGCCGTTTGTTCAGATTGTGATGATAATTTATCAAGCACCACCTGACCATTATGAATAATTTTAACAATATTAGTATGATCACCTGCAATAATGACGGTGGCACTGTTTTCACCATCTTCAACGGTAACCTCAGAGTAAAGCACCTCTTGGCATGCTTTTTTTATTGATACGCAGACAATGCCTGAATTTAATAGATTTTTACTTAACTCAACTTGTTCTGGTGTGGCATTTTTTAATACTTCTAGACCTGCTTCACTATCTCCAGCAACAGCCCCTAAACTAGCCGCAATAGATAATCCCACCATACCCGTGCCCGGTACAGTCACTCCCATTCCGTTTTTCATTAAGTTAGGAGAAACCTCTGCGCTAATACGAGTGATATTATGTCGCAGATAACGAGCTGCAGTGGCAGCAGCTAATGCAAGTGAAATGGGTTCGGTACAACCTAAAGCTGGCTTCACTTGTTGCTTAACAGCTTCAATTAATATTTTCCAGTAGGAAGATAATTGTTCTTTCATTGCATTATGTCCAATAAATAGTTTAATAATTCAAGGCGTTATATTGTAATTTTGATGCTTTGATCATACTGAATCTATTGGAGAAAATGTTTTCTGAATTTCCTAAGTGGGTGTAAATTTTGAGAAAAAAATACTATTTACAGATATTAAACTAGTAATATTTTATCTTGGATGAGTGACGATTATTGAAGAATTGATTTTTTATTGATGTAGCAGTAATAGTATCAAGTCGAACAAAGTAATTTCTTTAGTGATAGCTGATGATTATAAAATAAAAAACAATAGAATGAATGACTCATTCTATTGTTAGTATAATTTCATACTTAATGTGGGCTAACTCAGAATAGTTAAATAAATGACCAGCCAGTGATGATGATAGCATCACTTACAATCATTATTTAACATAGTGAATATTATGACTTTTTGCAGCTTTGGTATAAGAATAATCTGAGGTTTTTTTATAAATATATTTATCTATTTTGCATGATGTAGATAATAGTAAAATAATAATTTAAATATTCTTTACTATTTTTTATTTAAAATGATTAACAATAAAATAGTTACTATTAATTTTTAGATGGTGAATATTTATAAATAGCCTGAAGCAAATAAATGCTTCAGGCGAGTTGCTCAATAATAAAATATAGCAATAATGGCACAGTGGAAAACAAAACCAACCATAAGAGGAACAGCGGTTCTTTTTACCACATCAAAGGGTTGCAATTTAGCTCCACTAGAAACCGCAATAATCACGCCCGCCACAGGAGACATGCCGCGTCCCATATGTGATGCCTGCTGCATAGGTAAAATCATTGCAATGGGATTAACCCCCATGCTATGGGCAATTTGTGGAATAAGTTCAACGAATGCAAGGAAAGGTGCATTACCTGAACCCATAATAATTGCGGCAGCCAATGTCACGATAGCGAACACTAATGCCATGGCAAATGGTGGTAGACCAACAGATTCCGCCATAACGATCAGGCTGTCTATTGCACCACTGACTTTAATACCATGAGCAAAAACACCCGCGGCAACTAATAGTCCAACAACATTACTAAATGCAGAACCCATACCCTTTAGAAAATGTTGGAAGCCTGCACACACTGATTTAAAATCACGTAAGCGTAATGTTTCAATCAGCATACAAATTGCCATTGAAATTAATACAATAGTGACGACATCAAGGTGAATACCTTCAACAAATAGGCTTGATGAACTTACTGCCATAATAATAGGTAACATTGGCAGTAAGGCATAAAAGCCGGGGATATTTTTATCACTTTTGGCTTCTTCTGCTATTTTTCCTAATTGGGGTACAAAGCCCGCTTTGCGATCACAATGGCGTTGCCAGAAGATATGGGTAATACCAACAGCCAATACAGTTGCAATCGCCGCAGGCCCTTGGTAATAAAGCACATACTCAACCACGCCTAAGTCAACCGCTTTTGCACCTCGAATAGCATCAATCGCTGTTGGCGTGTAAGCAACGCCTAATGAAGTTGCAATGACACCAGCAGCAGATGCTGGAGATAAACCTAGTCCTATCATAATGGGGAACATGGTACCCATTAGTAGAACGGCCAATCCTGTTGCTGATGGAATAGCGAGTTGCAAAATACTCGCGAGTAAAAAAGAGAAAAATAGCAATACATAAGGTGAGCGCATATTTTTCAATGGGCGAGTTGCAACACGTACAACGGCTTCATTAGCACCAATATGATCCATATAATGGGCGAATCCCATGAGCGCCATGATCATCAGACCTAAATCTGCAGCACGACTACTAAAGAGATCACGCATAACCTCAAAGGGATCTAGCCAGCTAATACCAGTTGTTTTGACATTTTTAGGTAAAATATCTCCCCAACCAAATATCATTGTTAGCGCCATTAAGACTAAACCTGCAACTAACAAAACCGGTTCGGCTTTATATCCTTTTAAGATCATTCTAGCGACAATAATAACGACAATTAAGACCGCAAGAATTTGGATCATGCTTTAGCTCCGGGGGCAAAGCGCTCTGCGGTGATCTTAACGACAGATTTCAATACATCGCTGGCAGCATAAAGCGATTTAACAGGAAGGTATTCATAAATAGAGTGGAAATTGTGCGCTCCGGTAAAAATATTAGGGCAAGGTAATCCTTTTTGCGATAATGCTGCTCCATCATAGCCACCCCGCATAGGGATTGGACGAGGGGTAATACCATTGGCTTTATAAGCATCAATAGCAATATCGATAGGATATCGATTTTCACCTTGTAGACTATTAAAGACATTTGCATAACGATCGGCTTGCTTACAAACAACAGTCCCTTCACCCCATAACGCTTCACATTGTTCTGAAAGTTGTTTTAAAAATGCCATACGATGGGCGTAGCCTGCTTCTGTGAAATCACGTACATCCATTTTTAATATAGTTCGTGCGCTATTACCCGCCAGTTGTTTGACCCAATAATAACCTTCACGACCTTCAGTATATTCAGGTGCTTCACCGCCCGGTAACATCGCAATAAATTTATGTGCCATTAACAGTGAGTTTTTTAATTTACCTTTTGCTGACATAGGGTGTGCCGAGGTTCCGATAAAGGTTATTTCAACATCACCGGCATTCCAATTTTCATATACAAGTTCACCAATACCACAACAATCTAAGGTATAAGCAAAGTCTGCGCCGAATTCTGTTACATCAAAGGCTTTTGCACCACGTAAACCTTGCTCTTCATCGGGTACAAAACCAATTTTAACTGTACCGTGTTTCACTTCTGGATGTTGTTTAAAATATTGCAACATATCCATAATAGAGGCGATAGCCGCTTTGTCGTCAGCGCCTAATAAGCTAGTACCATCTGTTACGATGATATCGTCACCAATATAGTTTTCTAATTCAGGGAATTCACTTTGACGTAAAAAAATCTCAAGTTCTTTGTTTAAGCAAAGGTCGCCACCTTTATAAGGTAAAATTTGTGCTTTAGTATCATTAGTTTGTTCTGCACTGGTATCTAAGTGACCAAAGAAAGCCACGGTAGGAACCTCATAATCAAGGTTAGAAGGTAGTGTCGCGGTAACAATGGCGGTATCGCGAATTTTGATATCTTCAACACCTAACGCCTTTAACTCTTCGACTAATTGTAAAGCGAGGACTCGCTGACCTTCCGATGAAGGCATAATCCCCGCAGCACCATTTTCTCTATTTGTTGTAGTATTCACCTTGGTGTAAGAAATAAACCGATCAACAATGTTCATGATTAGACTCCGTTGTGTTTTTTGTATTTTATTTAATAAAACTCTGTTGTCTCATTATTGAGAATGAGCAACAGTTACTTTTATCACAAAAAAAGCATTAAAGAATTATAAAAAAATAATTTTTTTACAAGAAAATTTTAATGTTAATCAATGTTTAATTTTTGTTTTCTCATTATTAAAAAACTGTTTTTAATTATAAAAATATTTTAAAGTATAATTATTTTTAGAAAAAACAAAAATAAGTTTTTGCTAGTATAAATTATTGATTTTTTTAGCAATTGTTGATGTTTAAAATTATTTATGAAGATAGTAGTGAGTAATTAACTAAAAATTAATTACTTATTGATAGAATTTAGTGAAAGTATAATATTTAATTCTGCTAAATCTATTAGGGAGCAGATATGCAAATTTCAAATAATGTTAAAAATATTTTATCATCGCTAAAAAGCATTAATAATGAGAGTTATAAATTTAATACAGAATTGAAATCAGCTATATTGAGTTGTTATAATACAATATCCTCTTTTATAAAACCATTTTTTCATAAAACTTCAAATAATTCAGAATTTAAAGTTCATATTTCTAATATTGAAAATATGGGAAAGAATGAAAATATACAATCAGATAATAATAAAGTAATAAACACCCCTCACTCAATGAAAGATGATAATGATAAATTTGGAGATTTATCTAAAGTACAAAAAAAGGTTAAAATTGATGAAATAATAAATTTAATCATTAATGATATTATCTCTGTTTTAGAAGAAAAACCTACATTAGAGAAAGGAAAAATTATACAATTTGAGGATGAATTACATTCTCACTTTAAAAGTATTTTATCATCTACTAATGACTCGTCTTTAACTGAGATTAAAAATAAATTTTTAGCATCAATCATCGATAGCATATTAACTTCAGACGAAAAAATAAAATCTGAATTTGGAAATATTAATACTTATGAATATTTTTTATCAAATAGTATAAATGAGACGATTAGTCGTTCACTGGCTAAAGATAAAAATCTTGTAAAAAAGGGTGATAAATAAAATGGTAAGTATGAATTATAAAGCTTAAATAAATTTAAAATCATTAATGAATAATGTAGCAAGTTAACTTATTTATAGCCAGTTTCTCAAGGCCTAATAATATTATTAGGCCTTGAAAGAGCATCAAATATCTAAGCGCTTAGCTTGCCATTTACGAGAGCGCCAACGCCATGCATTCGTTAAGCCTCGTAGCCACTCATCGCAAAGAAAACCTATCCAAATCCCAATTAACCCCATTTCCATTTTTATACCAAGGAAATAGCCAACAGGAATAGCAACTCCCCACATAAAACAAACGGCTGTAATGAGTGGGAATTTGGCATCTCCGGCTGCACGTAACGCATTAACCATAACAATATTAAATGTACGCCCAGGCTCCAAAAAGACCGATAAAATAAATAAAGGTAACAGTTGGTCGATAATGCGTTGATCTTCGGTGATAGAATACAAAATAGGATCACGCATAAACCAATAAATAATCACCACACCAATAGTAAATAGCACACCTGCTTTTAGGTTTTTAAAACCCCGTGTAAACGCTTCATCAAATCGTTTTGCACCAACTAAATGACCGACTAATATTTCATTACCAATGCTAATCGCAATGCCAAATAACATTAAGAATAATGATAGTTGGAAATAGAGTGTTTGTGCGGCGAGAGGAACTTCTCCCATTAAGCCTATAAAGGCAGAGGCGGTCATATAATGTAAAATCCACACTAGGTTTTCACCTGCAGCAGGTAAACCAATATGTAGAATTTTGGCTAACATATTTTTAGACCAAATCACTAATAGTCTTATATCGAATTTAATTCTTAATCCATAGAATAAAAGACCACATAATAAGACAACGGCAATAATACGACCGACAACCGTTGACCATGCAACACCCACTAAACCGTATTGTGGAAGCCCAAAGAAACCATATAGTACAATCATATTGCCGATAACAGTGACAATATTGGCAATTAACGTCACATACATCGCCGCTTTCGATTTACCATAAACCCGCAAACAGGCAGCTAAGATAATTGAAATTGCTTCAGGAATAAGACAAATACCCAAAATATGGAGATAGTTATAGCCATCTTGTACTAAATGCTCTGGCGTATTCATTACATTTAGAATGTTGTAGCCAAAAAAGATAATAATAATGGCACTACTAAAGCCCAGCAAAAAGTTAAAGGCGATAGAAATATGAATAGCTTGACTCGCTTTATCGCGCTTACCGGCGCCTAAATATTGAGCAATAACAACGCTACATCCCACACTAATAAAGTTAAATATGGTGATAAAAAGATCAAAAACTTGGTTACCTACGCCCATTGCAGCTAAATAGGCAGTAGAGACATGACTTATCATGTAAGTGTTAATCAATAGCGTGGCAAGATGAAGAAAAATATCAATAAAAATAGGCCAGCTAAGGGAAAAAAGTGAGCGATCCGCTACATCAGATTGATGCATTGAAAACCTTCTTAAAAACGAGTGAAATAGTGTTGTAAATATAATCAGAGGAAAGTGGAGCGATTTTACATGCTTTATGAATAAGGGAATAGCTAAATTGATGAACCAGTAGCAAAAAAACTTTTTATATGTTTTATTCATTGATTATTAAACATTATTATCATTCAATAATGATTAACAACGAGAACAGGGAAATAAATGAATACTAAAATAAAAGTCGCTATTGTGGGCTATGGCAATATTGGGCGCTTTGCACTAGATGCAGTACTTGCAGCACCTGATTTTGAGTTAGTGGGGGTAGTTCGCCGTGATAGTCAAAATATTCCAGAAGAACTGCGAAATATAACAGTAACAAGTGATATTAAAAGCTTAGGTAAGGTGGATGTTGCTTTATTATGTTCACCAACGAGAGCCATTAAAGATTTGGCTAAATCGATATTGAGCTTAGGCATTAATACCGTTGATAGTTTTGATGTCCACAGTGATATCGTTGCATTAAAAACAGAACTGGATGAGGTGGCGAAAAAGCATAACCGTGTTGCAGTGATTTCAGCGGGTTGGGATCCGGGTTCAGACTCTATTATTCGTACTTTAATGTTAGCTATGTCACCTAAAGGTATTACCTACACTAATTTTGGTCCCGGTATGAGTATGGGTCATAGTGTTGCCGCTAAAGCTATTGATGGTGTAAGAGATGCGCTATCAATGACTATTCCATTAGGTACTGGTATTCATCGGCGTATGGTTTATGTTGAATTAGAAACGGGTGCTAACTTTGCACAGGTTGAGCAAGCCATTAAGGCCGACAGCTATTTCTCATCTGATGAAACACATATTAAACAAGTTGATAGTGTTGATAGCTTAAAAGATGTTGGTCACGGAGTACAAATGACCCATAAAGGGGTGTCAGGCAAAACACACAATCAATTATTTGAATATGCTATGCATATTAATAATCCAGCATTAACATCTCAATTTATGGTTTCTGCAGCCAGAGCAAGTATGAAACAACAAGCGGGTGCCTATACTGTGATTGAAATTCCCCCCGTTGATTTTTTAGCAGGGGATTTAAATACATTAATCGCAAAACTGGTGTAATCAGTTAGGCTTCTTACGAATAAAATATTGCCCACATGATGTGGGCAATAGGATCAACGCTTAGGCAAACTTGATGATTTGAGATTAGCGTTTAATATTTTTAAACTCTTTTGTTGTTGCAGTTAAAGCGACTTCTGTTGGTAAACGTTCCATTGAACTTGCGCCATAAAAACCATGGCAATCAGGACAGTTATCAAGGATATATTGCGCATCTTTTGGTGTTGCTATAGGGCCACCATGACAAAGTACAATCACGTCAGAACGTACTGATTTTGCAGCTTTTGCCCAATCGTTAATAAGGGCGACACAATCATCTAAAGTAACGGCTGTTTCTGCACCAATATTGCCACCAGTAGTTAAACCCATATGAGGAACAATAATATCTGCACCGGCTTGTGTCATTGCAATGGCATCTTCACGACTAAAAACATAAGGTGTTGTGAGTAAGCCTTTTTCATGTGCTTTGCGGATCATCTCTACTTCAAGAGCATAACCCATACCTGTTTCTTCTAGATTAGCGCGGAAGTTACCATCAATTAAACCAACGGTTGGGAAGTTTTGTACGCCAGCAAAACCGATGGCTTTAACGTCATCTAAAAACTTATCAAAATTGCAGAATGGATCTGTACCATTAACCCCGGCAAGCACAGGTGTCTGTTTTACAACAGGCAATACTTCTTTTGCCATATCCATAACAATTTCATTGGCATTGCCATAGGCTAATAATCCTGCCAGAGAGCCACGACCCGCCATACGATAACGACCTGAATTATAGATAACAATCAGATCGATACCGCCAGCTTCTTCGCATTTTGCGGAAAGACCTGTTCCCGCACCGCCACCAATAATAGGCTCTTTACGTGCGATCATGTCATTAAATTTTTTGAGTAATACTTCACGTGAATAAGTCATACTTCTTTCTCCGTGGTTAGCAAATAAGTTCCTGGTGTAAATCATAAACTTGCTGATTAAATTCAGCAGAATTTATGTGATATGGACTGATGACTAATTGACGAGTCTCGGTCTCTTTAAATGTTGTTATAAATGCATCAAAAAATGCTTGGTTTGCTTGAGGATCCCAGAATGGCCCCCCTTCAATATCTAAAGCAGAAAAACCGCCCTGTGGAAAAATAAACGTCAGAGGGCCTTCACACTGATTCAATTTTTCAGCGATCCAGATCCCCATTTGACGATTTTCCCTTGGTGTTGTACGCATTAAGGTGACTTGCGAATTATGGTGATAAAAATGACGATCTTTATATTTCTCAGGTACGGTAGCAGGGCGACCAAAGTTCACCATATCCAACGCGCCACAAGAGACGATACAAGGTGTTTTAGTGCGGGCGATGGCACCAAAACGATCTTCATCACAAGCAAGGACACCCTCAAATAAATAATCACATACTTCGGTTGTTGTTAGATCAAGAACACTATGAAGTAAGTGGCTGTCTATCAGTTTTTCCATGGCTTTACCGCCACTCCCTGTCGCATGGAAAACTAAACAGTCATAATTATTTTCAAGTTTTTTAGTTAGTTGTTGAATACAAGGCGTAGTTACACCAAACATCGTTAATGCAACAGCCGGTTTATCAACACTATTTTCTTCTTGGTAAAAATAAACAGCGCCGGCAATTTGGTTGGCCGCATTTCTCAATACCTTACGAGAGATACGGTTTAAGCCGGATACATCTGTTACGGAGTACATCATTGAAATATCGCTAGCGCCGATATATCCGGAGATATCACCGGAAGCCATAGTCGATACCATCAATTTAGGTACGCCAATGGGCAAAGATTGCATTGCTGGTGTAATCAATGCCGTTCCCCCTGAACCGCCTAATCCTAAAATAGCGAGGACATCGTCACAGTGGGTTAAATAACGTTCAAAAGCGACGGACATTGCTGCGATAGCTTTTCCACGGTCACCGCAAAACACGGCGTTTTTTCCATCAGGATGGTAACTAGCAACTTGTGCAGCTGTGACGTCGGCTTCTCTTTCTAATGCTGTAGGTTTGGTTGTCAAATCTACGGTTTTGACAGGAAGGCCTGCTTTCTTTATTAATTCACTGACATAAAAAATTTCAGCGCTTTTAGTATCAAGCGTAGTCGCAATATAAATGAAGCCAGCATACTGTTTCATAAGCCTTCCCTTACCTTTTATGATTATTGACGTGTAGATTATAATCACAATGAGACTTGAGTTTCATTTATAATAGCATTATTTTGAGACGCATGTCTCATTATTTTTATTTTTTCTCTTTTAAATGTCGCTTAGGTAGACTCAATCGCCTAAAGTAAACTTTAATCGTATTAAGAATAGTTCTTAAAATCAGTATAGTAGCCACGAAAAGTGGAGTAATAGCGAAGGAATTTTTATGAGTTTTAGTCGTAATGAAATAGATACAATGTCAGGTACTCGAAAAAGAACCTACCAATTATTGGTGACAACGGCATTGCAACTTTTTGAACAAGGGATGTTACCTACCGTATCAGAGCTTGCAGCACATGCTGGTGTTTCAAGGGCAACGGCGTATCGCTATTTTCCCACTCAAAGTGATTTAATTAGTGCTACTGTTAATGCAAGTTTAGCACCGATCATTGCATGGCAGCCCACTCCAGAAGATAATACACAACAGCGTATTACTGCGTTGCTCAATCTTGCTTATCCACAAATGTTTAAACATGAAGGGGCGTTGCGTGGCGCATTGCAGGTTTCATTACAGCAGTGGGCTAAAGAGCGACAATCAAGCGAATATACAGAAAAACGATTTATTCGTGGTCATCGTAAAGAGATCTTACTTAAAGTCATCGAACCATTAAAAGCGCATTATCCGCAAGAAATGTGGGATAAAGTGATAAAAGCTTTCTCACTTATTTATGGTTCTGAAGTTTTTTTAGTAATGAAAGATATCTGGAAAATGGATGATCAGCAGGTCATTGATATGACCCAATGGATGGCTAAAGCTATTTTAAATCAGGCAAAGTCAGATTTTCCGATAGATAACGATTAATTATTTGAATAAATCGGTTAAAATTGTATAAATCATTTACGTTTTAGCTATTGTAGGATCGTTATGTCACACAAAACTGCAGACCAAGAGTGGCTGGTAGAACAACTAAAATATATTGCACAGGGCATTGGTAAAACATTATCGCCTTTTTGTGAAGTTGTACTTCATGATCTGACCGATAGTGAAAATACCATTATGGTGATTGAAAATAATCTATCAGGTCGAAAAGTGGGGGATAGAGCGACTGAGCTAGGTATGGCAAGGATTGAATCGTCTGATTTTCCACAAATTGTTGCAAACTATCCTAATCAGTTTCCTGATGGTAGAACAGCTAAAAGTACATCGATAGGTATTAAAGATAAACAAGGCAATTATGTTGCTGCTTTATGTTTAAATATTGATATATCGATGATTAAAGGTTTACAAATGGTATTAAATCAATTTTCGACTCTTGAAGAGGGAAATCATATCATTGAAACTTTTAGCTCAGTAACAGAAGATTCGTTGAAAAAACGTATTGATGAATTTTCTGCAACTTATTCAGTGACACCAAGAGCATTGAAACCGCATCAACGACGCGAATTGCTATTGTGTTTACAGGATGAAGGTTACCTTTCACTTCGCAAAGCAATGGAAATTACAGCGCAATACCTCGGTGTTTCAAGAGCAACAGTGTATAACGATTTAAAAGAATGATTAAACGATAAATTATTTTTTAAATTACAGCGGAATACAAATCATTAAACTAAAAAAGATATCATTTTTGATATCTTTTTTATTTATATTTTAAATTAAATGTGATTTTTATTGTAAATGATTAATTAATTACTACTGTGTTATTTTTGTAAGTATAAATTGATAAAAAGAATAAAATAAACAGTTAATTTGTTAATGTAAGGGCAATAAAATGGATAAAGTTAATGGTTTTGGTGTATTTAATAAGAGAATAGAGTTATCTACTAAGAAAGACTATTTAGGATCATGTTATGTAACTTTAGCAAAGAACATAAAGGATATTTCTAATACAACGGCTAAGCCAAGTTTTATAAAAAAAATTATTCATATGATGGAACGATTTACAATGTTTTTTGCAATTAGCCAAACCGGTAGAATGGGAATAAGTAATAGAGATGGGGATTTAAATAAATATAATGAAATACTTACTTATTTAGAGAGTAAGGTGAAAGATTTAAAGTGTAAGATAGATGAGTTTAATAATAAACCAACAAAAAAAGATAATGTAGATAGGGGAAAAGATGAGATAGTTACAATTGCAACTGAATATCATAACCTAAACCATTTTCTCTCTTTAATAGATAATGAAAATTCAAGTTTTAAAGATAGATATAGTTTCTTCAATTATTTAAATGAGTTGCAACGAGCGGAGGCCTTTTGCCGAAATTCATCAAATACAGATTATAATCATCTGGCGGATAAATTTAAAAATATTATTAAGGAAAGAGTTGAAAGAATAAAAAAAGAAGATGTTATAAAAATATTTAATGAAGTGTTGATAAGGTATGATAATGAAACTCGATTTAAAAATAGTAATGAAAGAATACTAGCTAATTTTTCAAGTAATAAGGAGAAAGAAAAATTTCTGTCTAAAATAAACTTTCTAGTCTGTGTTTCAAAATATAATCCTCCTCTTATGGTAGAGGTAGAGCAACTTCAAGAAAAATTTCCAGTACAGTTACGTAAAATAATGAATGTAATTATTTATGAAGAAAGTATAATGGGTGTAATTCTTAATGACGCGAATATTGATTGTGTATATGACTATTCACTTAATAAAGTGCAAGATATTTGGATTGAAAAATATATAAATAAGTTTTATGATGGCGAAGATATAATACTAGATAAAAGTACAGATGATAATGTCGCTTATTTTGAGGGTGAGTTACAGTGGGACGATTCTTTGCTAAATAATACTATTAATAAAGACAATATAGATTCTGAACTTAATCTTTCTGAAGGAGGTGAAAATATTCAGGAAAAATTAAAGAAATATGTTAAAGGCGATGAAATATCCTATTTAACTTCTATTCTGGAAAAAATAGAAATAGATAAATTAGGAGGAAAAGAAATATATACTTTAATTTCTATTCTGAAAGAGATAGAACGAGGTAAATTAGGAGATAACGAAATATATACTTTAATTTCTATTCTGAAAGAGATAGAACTAGATAAATTAGAATGGGACGGAATATATACTTTAATTTCTATTCTGAAAAGGATGGAACTAGATAAATTAGAATGGGACGAAATATATACTTTAATTCCTCTTCTGAAAGGGATGGAACTAGGTAAATTAGAATCGAAAGAGATATATACTTTAATTTCTATTCTGAAAGAGATAGAACTAGGTAAATTAGGATTGAAAGAAATATATACTTTAATTCCTATTCTGAAAGGATTAGAACTAGGTAAATTAGAATTGAACGAAATATATAATTTAATTCCTCTTCTGAAAGAGATAGAACGAGGTAAATTAATAGGGAAAGGAATATATAATTTAACTTATATTCAGGAAGAAACAGAACTAGATGAAGATAATATAAATAAGGGTGATTTAAACGAAGATAATATAAAAAAAGATAATTTAAAATATGCTGATATTCTTGAATTAATGGAAGAAGAGGAAGTTACACAATTAAATGTAGATGGACTTAGCATAATAGATAGCAACTATGCGTTCTCATCTGAAGAAGGAAAATAAATATTTTATAGTGTAAAATATTTATAATACTTTGTTTAAATAATATTTTTTGTCACTAATCGGATAATTTTCTAAGGTGCCAAAAACTTCAAATCCCTGCTTTTGATAAAAAGGCAGGGCTTGAAAGCTAAAAGTATCCACCTCAGCATATTTGGCACCTTTCTTTTTAGCTGTATTTTCCATTGCTTGCAGTAATTCTGTACCAATATTGTTACCACGATAGGCCTTATCAACCCATAGATAACGAATACGTAGCCAATTACCTAATATATCACCAGTGATCCCACCTATTTTTTTACCATTTTCCTCTTTAAAAACGGCTAAGGGCGTATATTGCTCCATCTGAATATACTGAAGGTTATGTGTTAATAAGCCTTCATAAATTTCGTTGATTTCATTCGTCGTCGGGGCGGTGGTGATTTTTAATGACATAATTAGCTCTTAATATTAATAAAAATAATATTTAAATTATCATTATTTGTTTATTAAAAATTTATACCAGTGATAGGATTAATACCATAATTAAAAAAACTGGATAACACAACATGTCATTTTTAAAAAAACTACCGGGAATTCTGCTTTGTGCACTAATTGGTGGGTTATTAACATTATCTGGTCTGCCGATGGCGTTGATGTTTGGGCCAATCGTCGTGGTTATTATTGCTTATCGTTTTAAATGGCAGCTCTCTGTTCCTAAGCATACACTGACTTTTATCCAACTAACCCTAGGCACCTCTGTTGGATTGATGTTTAACCAAGTACATTTAGGGAGTGCGGATAATTTAGTGCTTCTTTTGATTATCCTCGTTATTTGTTTAGCCATTCAATTTGTTGTCAGTTTCTTATGGTTTCATCGTTATATTGGTTGGACAAAAGAAGAGGCTATGTTAGGCGCTGTACCTGGCGCGATGGCGGCTATTCTTGCTTTAACTGATCATACCAAAACACCACCACAAAAAATTGTTATTTCTCATACTATTCGTTTAATCGTATTGATTATTATGGCTGGATTTATTGTTGGCTCAGATAAAGCAACTCTTACGGAGTTTACATTACCTGAAATGACACTGTTGTCATCGATGTGGTTATTATTAATTGTCGCGTTAGGGCTAGTATCTGGGCTTTTATTACAGAAAATTCATTTTCCAGCACCGTTTATGTTGACATCATTAGGCAGTGCAATATTGGTACAATCTTTTGTCAGTGAGCCGATTGCTTTTCCAATGCTATTAAATGAACTCAGCATGGTGTTAATTGGGATGAATATTGGCGCACATTTTGTGGTTTTTCCTTTTGCTTCGTTAATTAAAAATGCTTTTTCCTCTGTGCAGGTGGTCATTATCAACGTTATTTTAACGGTGATCGTTGCATTGAGCGCAGCTTATTTAACAGGGGCGCCTTGGACAACGCTGGTATTAGCTTGGGCACCGGGAAGTATGGAAGCAATGACATTTGCCGCGATCACTATGAATGTCGATGCGGCTTTTGTGATGTCGAATCATATATTGCGCATGTTGATCATTCAAAGTATTCCTTCTATTGCCTTGTTTTACAATGAACGAAAGCAGAAAAGAAAACGTGAGTAAAATAGCAATAACAGTAAGATATCGACAGACATAATAAATTGAAAAGCCACTGTATCAGTTTGATAGAGTGGCTTTTTTATACAATTAATAGTTTAGTAAGCTAAGTGATTTTTGGGCCAGTAGTTGACATTTTTTGTTATGAGCAATTTGTATATTTTTTAAATCCTGATAACTATCTTCATTAAGCTTGCTCATTGGGAGCATTGAATAATTAGAGACATCCCACTGCTGAGATTGTGAAAAAATAATCAGCGCTCGTTCTATTTTTTGTTTTGAGATCTGCTCATAACCACAATCATTATTTAAAAACAGGTATACCGCGGTTAAATCAGCTAAGTCTTCTGCTTGAGTATAAGTGAGTGCTTTTGCACTAGAAGAAAAAAGCGTGGCAAAAGAAAGAATAACAGTGCAGAACAAAGCGAACATTTTTTTCATTAGTGGTGACATTCCTATATGTGATGATTTCACAAGATTTGTTATTTGACTTAATTAAGTTAAAAGTTTTGCAAAGACCCGTTGCTTTGTGTGGTTTCTATTTGACCTTCCAGTAAGGGGAGACTTTAGCATTGCTCAATAGTTTATCGATAAATTTATTTACCTAATTATGACAAATATAGAGTAATTGATTTTATTCAAAGGAATACATTATGCAACGTCGTGAATTTTTAAAATTAGGGGCAACATTAAGCGCCGTCACACTATTACCAAGTTGGAGCCGTCTCGCATTCGCCCAAACTAACACGCCTTCACTCGCTATTCCACCTCAAATTAGCCCAGACAAACAACAAAAGATTGTTCTTAATATCCAACAAGGTGTTTCCCAGTTTACTGCTGCAGCAAGTACAACTACTTGGGGGTATAACGGTAGCTTATTAGGCCCAGCATTAAAATTAAAACGTGGTGAGCCTGTTACTATTGAGATCAATAACACGCTACCAGAGACTACGACGGTGCATTGGCATGGTCTTGAGATAAGTGGTGAACAAGATGGAGGCCCTCAAGCGACTATCGCGCCGGGTAAATCACGAACAGTAACTTTTACGCCAGATCAAGCGGAATCGACATGTTGGTTTCATCCCCATACTCATGGGATCACCGGAAAACAGGTGGCAATGGGATTAGGGGGATTAGTGATCATTGAGGATGACGAAACAGCCAAGCGAAAGTTACCTCACCGCTGGGGAGTGGATGATTTACCGGTTATTTTACAAGACAAACGCTTAGACAGTAACGGCCAAATTGACTATCAACTTGATGTGATGAGTGCTGCAGTAGGTTGGTTTGGCGACATGATGCTCACTAATGGTGCAATTCAACCGCAACACATTGTACCAAAAGGTTGGATTAGATTACGTTTCCTCAATGGTTGTAATGCACGTAGTCTTAATTTAGCCACCAGTGATGGCCGACCAATGTATGTAATTGCTAGCGATGGTGGGTTATTAGCGGAACCAGTCAAAGTGACAGAACTCCCTATTTTAATGGGGGAGCGTTTTGAAGTACTGGTTGATACCTCAGATGGACGTGATTTCGATATTGTCACTTTACCTGTCCGACAAATGGGGATGGTATTAGCACCATTTGATAATGTATTACCTGTATTACGTCTACTGCCTTCAGCAGAAAAAGCGGTGGGTATTTTACCTGATCAATTAGCCTTAATTCCTGCATTACCATCACTAAGTCATATTGCGACACGATCATTACATTTGCGAATGGATATGCGTTTAGATATGCAAGGTATGATGGCGCTAACGGAGCGTTACGGTGATAAAGCGTTGGCGGGAATTCACCATGGTATGAGTCATATGCGTCAGGGCAATGGAAATGGCATGATGGGGGGCGGCATGAATTGCGGTCATGGCTCTGCGGATATCGATATTTATAATGCAAATAGCATCAATGGGATCCCATTCTCAATGACCGAACCTGCATTTGATGTTAAACAAGGGGTTTATGAACGCTGGTTGGTTTCTGGTCGTGGCGACATGATGTTACATCCATTCCATGTTCACGGAACACAGTTCCGTATTTTATCGGAAAATGGTCGTAAACCTGAAAAACATCGCCAAGGTTGGAAAGATATTGTCAGAGTGGAAGGGCAAATTAGCGAGATCCTTGTAAAATTTGACCATTTAGCGACAAAGGAGCACCCATTTATGGCTCACTGTCACTTATTAGAGCATGAAGATACTGGAATGATGGCGGGCTTTACGGTGAGTCGATAATTTTTACTTTAATAAGTAACAAAATTAGCGATAAAAGTTTGCAAAGGGAGTAAAGCTAATATTTTATTCCCTTATTTTCCTTCATTGACAACGTCGCATGATGATAGAAATTCTGGTACAATCGGTTGCTTTCCCCGTTAACCTAATCGAAATAAATCATGAAACATATTGTTGATGTCATGATCTCTGAAGAAGAGATCAAACAGCGTATTGCTGAATTAGGTCGTGAAATCACAGAACATTATCGTTCTCGTCAAGAAAAACACGATTTGGTCTTAATTGGCTTATTAAAAGGCTCTTTTATTTTTATGGCGGATTTATGTCGTGAAATTGAAGTGCCACATGAAGTCGATTTTATGACAGTATCAAGTTACGGTAATGGAATGACGTCAACAAGAGACGTTAAAATCATTAAAGATCTTGATGAAGACATTCGTGGTAAAGATGTTCTGATTGTTGAAGATATTATTGACTCAGGTAATACTTTAAACCGTGTTAAAGAGATTTTAAGTTTACGTGAGCCTGCCTCTATTGCTATCTGTACGCTACTTGATAAGCCATCACGTCGTGAAGTGGATGTGCCAGTAGAGTGGATTGGCTACTCTATTGAAGATAAGTTTGTTATAGGTTACGGCATTGATTATGCACAACGTTATCGTCACCTACCTTATATTGGTCATGTAACGCTACTAGATGAATAATCTTGTTGATTTATATCGTATATTAAAAAACCCGCTTTGGCGGGTTTAATATTAGAAAATCAACGTGGATGGCTTAATTTTGCAATAGCTTGGCGATAAGAGAGTTCTAGTTTTTCACGACTATCTGAAGTGATATCTAAATCGTGTAATTCACCATTGTTTAAACCGTAAACCCAACCGTGGATCATCACTTTTTGTCCACGTTTCCATGCAGCTTGCATAATAGTTGAGTGACCAAGGTTATAAACTTGTTCTATCACGTTAAGTTCGCAGAGTAAATTTAATCTATCTTGTGGTGCGAGTTCACCTAACATGGAGCTATGTTTATACCAGATATCACGGATATGCAGTAACCAGTTATTAATTAAGCCCAGCTCAGTCCCTTCAATAGCAGCTTCAATACCACCACAGCCATAATGACCACAAACAATAATATGTTCAACTTGTAGGACATCAACGGCATATTGAATAACAGAAAGACAGTTTAAGTCGGTGTGGATCACAAGGTTTGCCACATTGCGGTGTACAAATAAATCACCAGGGGCGGCATTAATTAATTTTTCAGCGGGGACGCGGCTGTCTGAACAACCAATCCATAAGAAATGAGGTTTTTGGCCTTTACTCAGCTCTTTAAAAAATTGCGGGTTTTCTTCTGTAACAGAACCTGACCATTGTTTATTGTTGGCTAACAGTTCTTCAATTTTTCTCATCATGATGTGACTGCCTGTAAATTCAGTTTCCCACCATTTGCGCTGACAGTAGGCCAACACGAAATAGCTTTAATGTTATTGTTGGATGTTTAAGCTCAATAAAGAAAGGGTATTTTTATACCATTACTTTTGAATGAATCAGAAGGCTTTTTTTGAGCCAAGTGACAGTTAATTGCTTGTCTATTTTCGCTTTCAAATAAGATAGAACTTTTTACAGTATTTGTTTAATGAATTTATCAACACATTATTTGATGTAAATCAAATGTGTGAAAAGATAACTGATTGTTAACTCGATTATTCTTATTTTGAATAATCGAGAATAATTATTTTTTTATAAAAAATATTAATGTTTTTTAGGCTGGCGAATGTGAGGATAAAACCTGTTAACAGTATCTGTTCGTTTTTTATTGATAAATTATTTGAGGTAATAAAGCGCATGATAATATCTATCAGTCAGATTGAGTAATAAGGCCAATAAATTTATTGCTATTAAACAGGCTAAATAATAACATTTAGTTATTATTGGCTTTTTATTGAGATTAATACTGGAAAATAGCTACAATTAATCGTCATTTTTATTGATCAGTAATTGCAGTGTTCGCTCTGCTGAATATTAAAATAGTTAAATAAAATTTATTTATCTGTTTGAGGTATTATCTGTAAAACGGTTTATTTACGTCTTATTTTTCTCTAGAATATCTTATTCCATTTTGATCCTATTAAACTAAGCCCATTTTCTATACCTATCCTGATTTGCACTCAGGGGAGTAAGGCTTAGTTGAATAGCTATTTCTGATTTCAGCTCAGTCAATGCTGAATAATGCAGTTGATAAAAGGTAATTTCCACTTATGACTTATGCATTGGAGTTAACCGAGTTAACGAAAACTTACCATAATGGTGTCAAAGCGCTTAAAGGAATTAATTTAACCGTAGAAGCGGGGGATTTTTATGCGCTATTAGGCCCTAATGGTGCAGGAAAATCGACCACCATAGGGATTATCAGCTCTTTGGTGAATAAGAGCAGTGGTAAAGTCAAAGTATTTGGCTATGACACCGATACCGATATGGTTAATGCTAAAAGACAACTCGGATTAGTGCCACAAGAATTCAATTTCAACCCTTTTGAAACCGTATTACAAATAGTCCTTAATCAGGCTGGCTACTATGGTGTACCACGTAAAGTGGCATTAGAGCGTGCAAAAACGTATTTAACCCAATTAGATTTATGGGAGAAAAAAGATGATAGAGCACGTTTTTTATCTGGGGGAATGAAACGGCGTTTAATGATTGCGCGTGCATTAATGCATGAGCCTAAATTGCTGATCCTCGATGAGCCAACGGCGGGAGTCGATATTGAATTACGTCGTTCAATGTGGACGTTTTTACAACATTTAAATGCACAGGGTACCACTATTATATTAACCACACATTATCTTGAAGAAGCAGAAATGCTGTGTCGGAATATTGGTATTATTCAGCGTGGTGAACTGGTTGAAAACACCAGTATGAAAGGTTTATTAAGTAAATTAGAGTCTGAAACCTTTATTTTAGACTTAGCGGCAAAAAGTCCGTTACCTGAATTACAAAATTACCAATATCGTTTAGTCGATACATCAACACTAGAAGTTGATGTGAAAAGAGAGCAAGGATTGAATGGGGTTTTTGCTCAGCTCAATGCACAAGGTATTCAAGTTTTAAGTATGCGTAATAAAGCTAACCGCCTTGAAGAGTTATTTGTGCATTTAGTTAATGAAGATCATACAGAAACAGAAAAAGGAGAGAGGGAATGATTCAGTTGTATTGGGTAGCCCTCAAGACGATTTGGATTAAAGAAGTGACCCGTTTTGGTCGTATCTGGGTACAAACTTTAATTCCTCCTGTTATCACGATGTCGCTCTATTTTGTTATTTTCGGTAACTTAATTGGTAAGCGTATTGGTGATATGGGCGGTGTTGATTATATGCAGTTTATTGTTCCCGGCTTGATTATGATGGCGGTGATCACAAACTCATATGCTAATGTCTCCTCTTCATTTTTTGGCGCTAAATTCCAACGTAGTATTGAAGAATTATTAGTATCGCCAGTACCGACCCATGTTGTTATTGCCGGATTTGTGGGTGGTGGTGTTGCCCGTGGTATTTGTGTTGGGATATTGGTCACTCTGGTTTCACTATTTTTTGTACCACTAGAGATACACTCTTGGACAATGGTTGTGGTGACATTATTAATGACCTCGATTGTTTTTTCTCTCGCAGGATTGTTAAATGCCATATTTGCGAAAACCTTTGATGATATTAGTATTATTCCCACCTTTGTTTTAACGCCATTAACTTATTTAGGTGGTGTGTTTTATTCACTCTCCCTATTACCAGCATTTTGGCAAGGTGTTTCTAAATTAAACCCGATTGTTTATATGATAAGCGGTTTCCGTTATGGTTTTTTAGGGATCACTGATGTGTCATTAACGGTGACAATCACGGTACTATGCCTGTTTATTGCCGTGTTTTATATCGTAGCCTGGTACTTAATTGAAAAAGGTCGCGGTTTAAGAAGCTAATCTACAAATTAGTGTTTAAGGTAATAAAAATTAAAATCGGTGTCTGCAACAACAGATGCCGATTTTTTTTAGCTAAATTTCATTCAGTTATGTTAAATTTTATTTAAATTTGTCTTTTGCTATTAACAAGTTTAATTTCTTTGTTTAGTATACTAAACAAATAACTTTGGGATGGTAAAGGATAGAAGCATGGCAGTGGCAAGCGAAACAGCAAAAGAACCAACGGTACTTTCTCGTCGTAAATTGTTATGTATTGCCGGAATGGGGTGGACTTTCGATGCAATGGATGTGGGGCTTCTCGCCTTTTTATTAACGGCATTAAAAGAAGATTGGGGGTTAACAGCAGCGCAATTAGGTTGGATTGGCAGTATTAATTCTATCGGTATGGCCGTAGGCGCTTTTGTCTTTGGCATTATGGCCGATAGAAAAGGTCGTAAACCGGTATTTATCTTAACGTTGCTGCTATTTAGCCTTGGTTGCGGTTTAACTGCATTAGCAAGCTCCTTAATGGTGGTATTAATTTTACGCTTTTTTATTGGTATGGGATTAGGTGGAGAATTACCTGTTGCTTCCACATTGGTGAGTGAAAGTGTTAAAGCCCATGAGCGTGGTCGTATTGTTGTTTTATTAGAGAGTTTTTGGGCAGTAGGGTGGTTAATTGCCGCGTTAATAGCATATTTTATTATTCCTGATTATGGCTGGCGTATGGCTATGTTATTGAGCGCACTACCCGCAGTTTATGCACTCTATTTGCGTTCAAAGTTACCAGAACCCAGTTCCACACAGTTATTATTACAAAATCGTTTATCTCTTCGCCAATCAATGGCATTGATTTGGTCACCTCAATATCGCCGTTCAACACTGATGTTGTGGGTATTATGGTTTTGTGTGGTGTTCTCTTATTATGGCATTTTTTTATGGCTACCGAGTGTCGCAATGTTAAAAGGCTTTAGTTTAATTAAAAGCTTTCAATATGTGTTGATCATGACACTCGCTCAGTTACCGGGCTATTTTACCGCGGCATGGTTTATTGAACGTTATGGTCGTAAATTTGTGTTAATCACTTATTTAGCAGGCACCGCGATTAGCGCTTACTATTTTAGCGTAGCCGATTCCACAACCACACTATTAGTATTTGGTATGTTGTTATCATTTTTTAATTTAGGTGCGTGGGGGGCATTATATGCCTATACCCCAGAACAATATCCTGATGGTATACGAGCTACAGGCGCTGGAACGGCGACGGCAATAGGCCGTATTGGCGGAATATTAGGGCCACTGATGGTAGGCTATTTAGTGCAATATCAATTTGAAATAAGCACTATTTTTCTTATTTTTAGCCTTTCCATTGTGATAGCGATACTAGCGGTTATGTTATTAGGTAAAGAAACCAAAAATAGACCACTTAATTCTATTTAATCACTTTTTTTATGACTAAAAATACAGAACGTCTCCTTTCTTGTTATATGATAGTTAATAAGTATTTTATAGGAAAAGAGGAATAATTATGTCTCATTATGAGGAAGTGATTAAGCAGGTTGATGAGGCCATTGTCAGTGCTAGCATACAAACGATGAACGAATTGCTGGTGGAATTAGGTAAAGATAACACAATAGCCTTTGCTCAGCGTTATGAACAGCAAGAGCGTCTACGTACTGCTATTTTTCATCATGGTGAAAAACAGCGCTAAGCAATCCTATGATGATAGAATAATCAAAAAGCGTTTATTTCATGTATTTATTCTATAATCATGGATAAACGCTTTTGTTTTAATTTGTTGGTTTAAAAAGTTTTTTTTCCTTCGAGCACAGCTATTCTATTTTCAATCGAAGGATGGGTTGAAAAAAGGGAGTCTCCCTTATTAAAAATAAAGGCTGCTTTGCGATATGCTCGTCCTGTAGAGCCATCTTCAAAATTTTCAGTTTCGTGTTGTGCTGCAATTTTCTTTAGTGCATTGATCATTGATTGATTATCTAAAGCACCGTAAAACCCCGTCCTTCAGGTCGGGGATATAAGGCGCGGTTTTTTAACTAACTAGGTGTTTCCTGTTGCTCAATATACTGGCGGATAATGGATATTGGTGCGCCACCACAACTCCCCGCGAAATAACTCGGCGACCAAAGAACCCCCTTGTAGTAATCACGTTGGGCAATATCAGGACGATCACGTCGAAGTAATCGACTCGATACCCCTTTAAGGCTGTTAACCAGATTAGATATCGCCAGTTTTGGCGGGTAATTAATCAGTAAATGAACGTGATCCCGTTCCCCATCCATTTCAACCAGTTCAACATCAAAATCAGCACAAACACTGGCAAAGTAGCCTCGCAATTTTTCAATTGCATCCTGATCAAATATTTTTCGCCGGTATTTTGTGACAAAGACCAAATGGACGTG